>JACRDF010000047.1:300000-460120 GCA_016212925.1 Desulfomonile tiedjei | reverse complement strand
CGGTACTTCTGGATGTAGTTCCTCTTTATCGTCTGATCTTGGCTGTTGATTCTCATGGACTTATTACCCCTGTCTGAGGATACCTCGTCCACGAATTATCTAACATCTACAATTGCGAGGAGTGAAACGACGAAGCAATCTAGGCTTTAGCGGTGCAGGAGATTGCTTCGCTTCGCTCGCAATGACAATCTTTTGCCGCCCGTGACTGAGGGCTTACCGGGCCGTCTTATCAACAAACGAACTCGCTCCGGACCGGCAACGAATCGTTGCTCAGGCCGCCACCAAGAAGATGCCACCGAGAGTTGGTTCCATGGACGTGTCCCGCTCCTCGCGGGACTCGTCTGTGGCACGATGATGAAAAAGGGCTCGCCTTCCGACGCGAGGATTGCCATAGGAAGTTGCGTTCTACCTAGGAAATTGGTACAAGCGGCAAAGTAAGGGACCTGAATCTGCCACCCCCCACAACTGACACAGCTCATCGGAACATAAAGGACCGAAGAAAGGAAGCTGGCATGGAAATCCAAGAAATCGCCGCGTTGGTTGAGAAGCAACGAACATTTTTCAATACTCGCGTAACCTACGATGTTTCCTTTCGGGTCAATCAGTTAAGGGCTCTGAAAAAGGCAATACTCGATCACGAAGAGGCAATATACGAAGCTCTGAGACTGGACTTGAAGAAGTCGAGGTTCGAGACGTACGTGAGCGAAATTGCTTTGCTGCTCAAGGAGATCGACCACTCGTGCGCCAAATTGCCCTCTTGGGCTAAACCCAAGCGCACGTGGACGCCGCTGGTGCATTTTCCGGCCTTGAGTTCCATTTATTCCGAACCCCTTGGTGTCACGCTCATCATCGGAACGTGGAACTACCCCATCCAGTTGACGCTCGGTCCGCTGATAGCCGCAATGTCCGCGGGTAATTGCGCCATTGTGGTCCCATCGAGACTGGCGCCCAACACATCCCGCCTGATGGGCGAAATGATTGGCAAAAACTTCGATCCCGGCCTGGTCACCGTTGTGGAAGGTGGGGGCGCAACTGCTCAGGCCCTACTGGAACACCGATTCGACCACATTTTCTTTACCGGCGGCACGAATGTAGGAAAACAAATCGCCATGGCCGCGGCTAAGCATCTCACGCCCTGCACACTTGAACTTGGCGGCAAAAGCCCCTGCATCGTAGACCGCAACGTAAGGCTGGACGTGACTGCACGGCGGATCACCTGGGGAAAGTTCTTCAACGCGGGGCAGAGCTGTGTGGCTCCGGATTATCTGCTGGTGGACAAGGCGATCAAGAAAGATCTGCTCGAAACCATAAAGGATTGCATAACCAAGTTCTACGGCGAAAATCCCCAAGCGAGCCCGGACTACTCCAGGATCGTCAACAGCAAGCACTTTGAACGCCTGTCCGGCCTAATGTCGGAAGGGGACATAATAATCGGCGGAAAAACAGATCCGGGCGACAAATACATCGCGCCCACTGTCATTGATAACGTGTCGATGGATCACAAGGTCATGGAATCGGAGATTTTCGGTCCCATTCTGCCGGTGGTGGAGTACGAAACCTTGTCCCAGGCAATCGAGATGGTCAACAGTCGCCCTAAACCGCTGTCCCTTTACCTTTTCTCCGACAATAGCGAGACCAAGGAACGGGTCCTTCGTGAGACTTCGTCGGGCGGCGGCTGTGTCAACGACACGGTCGTCCATCTCTCCACGCGATCCCTGCCCTTCGGCGGCGTGGGAGACAGCGGTATGGGACGGTACCACGGTAAGGCGGGATTCGACACATTTTCGAACCAAAAATCAATTCTCAAAAGACCGTTTTGGCTTGACGTAAACCTTCGATATGCCCCGTACGGGACGCGCCTGCCCTTCATGAAGAAGCTGCTGGGCCTTTTCGGATAAGGGCGCTTCGGAGGACGAATTGACTCCTGACGAAAAACATTTATACTGAAAGCCTTATAGACAGTCTCCAATGGAGCTTAGCCTATGAAATTTTGGCGGTTGCCTCTTGATGCCGAGGCTCATTCCATGCCTCACGGAACGGTCCATATTATTGAGGATCGTTGCAAGGGTTGCGGGTTCTGTATCGAGTTTTGTCCTAACGAATGCCTGAAGGAGAGCCAACGCTTCAACGTAAAGGGCTACCATCCGCCTGAACTGGCATTTCAGGCCGAAGACTGCGTTGACTGCGGACTGTGCAGCCTGATATGTCCGGAATTCGCTATCTTCACCGAGCTGAAAGCCGCTAAAAAGATTACGGAAGATGACATCCAGAAGGTGACCACCCGTTACTCGCGAAAGGACCAGAGATATAGAAAGAAGTAGTCTTGAGCAGGATTGAGGAGTTGAAGAATGGGGGGAGGACCTTTTTGTAAAAAGGTCCTCCCCGCACCCCTCTCCAAAAACTTCTGTACTCTGTTCGCTTTGCAGCGCCGGCAGCCGGCACCGCACAGCGAATAAGATGAGAAGTTTTTTCGACAAGAGCACCGGGAAAATTTCTTAATTAAGAAAATTTCCCCATGTATTAGGCAAATCCTATTGAGTTTTCGATCTCCTGTGGGCTTCTTCCATTCTAATTGTCGGTAATGCCTCGGCTTGTACTGCGGCTTTCATTTGTTAGGACTGTTACATGGCGGACAAGGACATTCTCAGCGGAGAGCATTTTATACACGGCGATGCAGCTTGTGCCGAAGGCGGCATTGCTGCGGGCTGCCGGTTTTTTGCAGGTTATCCGATCACTCCGGCTACCGAGATCGCGGAGCGCATGGCTCGGCGGCTTCCCGAAGTCGGAGGAGTCTATATCCAAATGGAAGACGAGATTGGGTCCATGGCGGCCATATTGGGCGCTTCATGGGGCGGGGTGAAATCCATGACGTCAACGTCAGGGCCCGGATTTTCTCTTATGATGGAAAATGTCGGCCTGGGCATGATGACGGAAACACCATGTGTGGTTGTCAACGTCCAGCGCGGGGGGCCCTCCACTGGTTTGCCGACGCTCGTTGGACAAGCGGACGTGATGCAGGCTCGATGGGGCTCTCACGGGGACTACGGCTGCATAGCGCTCGCTCCTTCTTCACCCCAGGAATGCTTTGACCTGACCGTGCAGGCTTTTAACCTATCCGAGATATATCGGCAGCCCGTATTTGTCATGTCGGACGAGGTAGTCGGCCACATGACGGAAAAGGTCGTCATTCCAAAACGGGAAGAGCTAAAAGTCGTTGCACGTGTAAGCCCCAGTCAGTCGCCCAGGGATTATTTGCCCTTCGAGACAACCGGTCGCATGCCGGCACCAATGGCCGTAGTGGGACAGGGTTATCACGTTCACGTGACAGGGCTCACCCACGACGAACGGGGCTACCCGGATATAACAGCCGATGTTCAGGAACGAAACGTCCGCCATCTGGTGGACAAGATACGAAAAAACGCGGACAAGATCATCCAGGTTGACGGCGTGGGCCTTGATGATGCGCAGGTGGTCGTGGTGGCTTATGGCTGCGCTTCACGGGTCGGCCGCCAGGCGGTGGAAGACCTCATAAAACGGGGACACAAAGTCGGCCTGTTGCGACTGGTCACTCTTTGGCCTTTTCCTTCCAACCTGATCCGGAGCCTGGCAGGCCGAGTTAAGGCGTTCATAGTCCCGGAAATCAATTATGGACAGATGGCCTACGAGGTGGAACGGACTGCACAGGGTAAGGCTGAAACGGTACTCATGGCCTTGATGGGCGGGTCCATCCACACGCCCGAGGAGATCGCGGATGCTGCGGGAGAGTACATCTGATACAACAATTCACGGGGAGACCCCATGAAAGTACGCCTCAGGGATCTGAAACCTTTCGATTTACAAGCTGCCGATGAGATAATTCAGAAGGACCACGGCCTGCATCCGGATGACAAGTATCTGAAACCCGGCAGGATTCCTCATATCTGGTGTGCAGGCTGCGGTCTGGGAGTGGTTTTGACGTGCTTCATTGAAAGCATACGGCGCAAAGGCATTCCGGTGGACGAGTGTGCCGTGGTGTCCGGCATCGGTTGCACGGGCAGGGTTGCCGGGTACCTGGACATGGATTCATACCACACCACCCACGGAAGAGCGATCCCGTTCGCGACGGGACTGGCGCTAGCCAAACCCGATCTTAACGTGACGGTATTTTCCGGCGACGGCGACCTCTTCGCTATCGGCGGGAACCATCTCATCCACGCGGCCCGCCGTAACGTAAACCTGAAGGTGATTTGTGTAAACAACTTCAATTTTGGAATGACCGGAGGGCAGGTTGCGCCGACTACCCCTCTGGAGGCCAAGACATCCACTACACCGTTGGGCAACGCTGAACCGGGGTTTAATTTACCACACGTGGCCCACGCGGCCGGCGCCATTTACGTGGCTAGATGGACGACGTTTCATCCGAGACAACTCGTGCATTCCATTTCCCAGGCATTTGACAAGAAGGGGTTCACGTTTATAGAAGTCATTGCTCCTTGCCCGACAGGTTACGGTCGGCCCAACAAGCTCGGGGCAGGCCTCGATGAAATGCGTTATTACAGAGAGATGTCGGAGGTCCGCAATGGGGCCGACCCAAGCGACGTGGAAATCCGCCTGAGGGGCAAAATAGTGGTCGGAACGTTCGTGGACACCGTTCGGCCGGACTTTATGGAGAATTACGCCGGCATGGTCGTCGCTCGAGCCAAGGCCAAACTGAAAGGCAAGGAAAAGGGCAGATCCGCATGACCGTGAAACAGGAAATAAGGCTCGCGGGATTCGGAGGACAGGGCATAATCCTTTCAGGCCACATTCTCGGAAAGGCCGCCGCTCTTTTTGAGAGGAAGAACGCTGTTTTTACACAGAACTACGGCCCGGAGGCACGGGGGGGCTCGTGCAGCGCGGACGTGGTCATATCGGATGAAACCATACACTATCCCAAAGTCGGGCAGCCGGACGTGCTGGTGATAATGAGCCAGGGGGCGTTACAAACGTACGGAAATTCCATCCGCGCCCATGGCATGCTGATCCTGGATCGGGACCTGGTTAACCTGAACGTGGAGCCGGAAGGTATAACGGTCTACAGAGTGCCTTCCACACGCATCGCCGAAGAAATGGGGAAAAAGATCGCCGCCAACATCGTGATGCTTGGAGCCGTCACCGCGCTGTCAGGAGTAGTCGGTTACGAGGCGATGAAAGCGGCTGTGATGGCCTCGATCCCCGCGGGAACCGAGGACCTTAACATCTCGGCCTTTGATTTGGGTTATGAATACGGGCAAAAGGTTTTGGCCGGAACAGAAAGAAATCCCGGAGTTCATTGAATTGTCTTGATATCCGGGAAGTCGGTGCCGGCCACCCGAGGGCCGCTGACTCGGCCTTTCAACAGACAGTCGGCCTGGGTGGCAATCCCACGGCTTTCCAAACCGGGAGCCACGTTCGAATGAAATCACCAGTTCGGGCGCTCGCACGCCGAGGGCCCTTGACCCAGACAATAAAACTTCCGACCCGCTTGAGCCGGAAGCCGAAAAGCGGCGCTCGACCGACGTTACAGAGAGGTTTTCCCGACGGACCAGACGGATTGCCGGAGGACACAGTTGAATTGAAAGAGAAAACCGAAGAAACACCCAAGTACGCCGACTCTAACGACCTGCGAATCGGCGTATATGTTTGCCACTGCGGCAAGAACATCGGAGGCACGGTACGATGTGAGGAGGTCGCGGAACACGCCCGGCTTCTGCCTGGTGTCGCTCTGGCCAAAGACTCCTTGTACACCTGCTCGGAGCCTGGCCAGGAACAGATCAAAGCCGACATCAAGGAACACAATTTGAACCGCGTGGTGGTTGCTTCCTGCACGCCTAGATTGCACGAGCCTACGTTCAGAGCCGCATGCGAAAGCGCAGGTTTGAACCCGTACCTGCTTGAAATGGCAAATATCCGAGAGCACTGCTCGTGGGTGCATCTCCACGAAAAGGACGCGGCCACGGAAAAAGCCAAGAATCTGGTGGAAATGGCTGTAGCCAGGGCCGCAAGATTGAAGCCGCAGTTCGAGTTGACCGTTCCGGTGGCTCGTAAGGCGATGGTCATCGGAGGCGGCGTAGCAGGGATTCAGGCGGCACTCGACCTGGCCGACGCGGGCTACCAGGTATATCTAATAGAGAGGACCGGCAGTATCGGCGGCCGCATGGCTCAAATAGACAAGACTTTCCCCACCATGGATTGCTCCATCTGCATACTCGCGCCGAAAATGAGCGAAGTGGGCCGTCATCCGAATATTGAATTGTTGACTCTGGCGGAGGTCAAGGAGGTTCAGGGTCATATTGGCAACTTTCGGGTGCAAGTGCTGAAAAGGGCCCGGTACGTTACGAAAGAGTGCACCGCCTGCGGTGACTGCATTCAAGCATGTCCTCAGTTGGCCCCGGACGAGTTCAACGCGGGTTTGACCATTCGCCATGGGATTTATATTCCGTTTGCGCAGGCTGTGCCGTCCACCTTTCTTATCGACATGGACCGCTGCCTCAACAATCAGGGCATCGTGGCCTGTGACCGATGTTTTCAGGCTTGCTCTCACAAGTGCATCGACTTTTCCGCCAGGGACGAGATGCTGGAAATCAACGTGGGGACCATCGTAGTGGCCACCGGCGTCGATGTTTACGATCCCACTTCTCTAACCGAACTCGGATACGGCAAATTCCCGAATGTGATCACCACATTGGAATTCGAGCGGCTGATCAATGCAGGCGGCCCGTCTTCCGGGGAGCTTATTCGGCCGTCGGACCGCAAACGCCCTCAAAGGGTTGCGTTTCTTCAGTGTATAGGCTCCCGGAGCAAGCGCAGCAATCCGTATTGCAGCAATGTTTGCTGCATGAACACAATCAAGGACGCTCTTCTCATAAAGGAACACTGGCCTGAGACCGAGATCTACGTTTTCTACATAGACATCCGAGCCTTTGGCAAAGGGTTTGAGGACCTCTTCCAGCGGGCGAGACGCGAGGGCGTGACTTTTATCCGCGGTATACCGGGCGAGATCATTGAAGATATCAGTACCGACAACCTCACGTTGCTCGGGGAAAACACTCTTCTGGGAAATCCGTATCGGTACACTATGGACATGGTAATCCTTTCCGTGGGCATCATGCCTCATAAAGACGCAGGGGTGCTCCAGCGGCTCTTGAACCTTGCCACTGATACGGACGGATTCTACATGGAGGCTCACCCGAAGCTCCGACCTGTGGACACCACCACTGGCGGGGTATTCCTGGCAGGAGCGGCAGAAGGTCCCAAAGACATAAAGGATTCGGTAACTCAGGCATCCGCGGCTGCCTCCCGGGCTAATATTCTCATGAGCAAAGGGGAGGTCAAAGTACCCGCGGTAACGGCGAAGATCGACCCTGACAAGTGCACCGCGTGCGGCTTGTGCGCGAGGGTATGCCCGTACCATGCAATTGAAGGCGGCAAGGAACAGGGCTATTTTCGGGTCATAGAAGCGGCATGCCAGGGCTGCGGAGCATGCGTGCCCGAATGTCGATTCCAGGCTATAGACCAAACACACTTCACTGAAGATCAAATAGTTAGCCAAATCGATATGGCTCTGGCGCATGATCCTCACAACAAAATCCTGGCGTTTGCATGTAACTGGTGTTCTTATGCTGGGGCCGACTTCGCCGGCGTTTCGAGAATACAGTATCCTCACAATGTCCGAATCATACGGACCATGTGCTCAGCTCGGGTATCACCGCGCTGGATTGAAAAGGCGTTTTTGCAGGGGGCCGGCGCGGTGCTGGTTTCAGGCTGCCATCCGGCGGATTGTCATTACAACAACGCCAATCAGAACACCGCCCGAAGGGTCGAAAAGTATTGGAAGCGGATGGAGAAGCTCGGGATAAATAAGGACCGGCTGAGACTGGCCTGGGTTTCCGCGGCCGAAGGGGCCCAGTTCGCACGCGTGATCCAGGAAATGGAGCAGGGATTGCAAAAGGTCTCGCGCAAAGAGATTCAAAGCGCGGCTGAAAAGCTCAGAAAATCGCTGATCAAGAAGAGCGAAACAACATGACAACCATAAAGATCTGGAAACACTTTCCGAGAGAAGATCTTTACGAGTGCTACCAATGTGCTCGTTGCACCGGTTCATGCCCCGCGATGCAGGTGGCTCCCGCGATCGGTCCCAGGGGCGCCATCCTTAAGTGTCTCAACCTGGGACACGACGAGGTGGTTGAGGACGAAAAAATCTGGCTTTGCTGCACCTGCAACGTCTGTGAAGACCGATGTCCGCAGAAAATCCCAATCTCGGATCTCCTTGTAGCCCTGCGCAATTCCGCGGCTCGTAGAGGCAATATACCCAGCCGGCTCGGTGTGGCGATTGAGCTGCTGGCCAAAACGGGGCGCTCGATGATCGTGCACCAGCTCGACGAGATGAGGGCGCATCATGGACTTGCGCCTCTGCCGCCTGCGCCCGTCGAGGAGGTGCGGAAGATTCTGAAAAAAACCGGCTTGGAGGAAGTTGTCGAGATTTAGCTCTGCCGGCCATGCCACTCAAGAAGTTACCAAGAGAATATCATGAAGTATGCGTTGTTTCTCGGTTGCGCCATCCCAATAAAATATCCCGGCTTTGAAGCCGCTACTCGCCTCGTGTGCGACAGGCTCGGAATAGAACTGGTAGATCTACCGTTTTCTTGTTGTCCTCCGCCTACCAGCATGAAGCTCGTCCATTACGATTCCTGGTTGGCGCTGGCTGCCCGAAACCTTTGTCTGGCCGAGGAAGCGGGGCTGGACCTCTTAACCCTGTGTTCCGGATGCGTGAATACGCTCAAAGAGGCCAACCTGATTCTCAAGCAGAGCGAAGCCAAGAAGAGAAAGGTCAACAAGATCCTGGAAGAGCACCATCATCACTTCAAAGGGACCATCGAGGTTACCCACATCCTTGACGTGCTGTATCAGGATACGGTGGTCGACAAGATGATCAAGGAACAGGTGCGGGAAGTTCCCTTGCGAGTCGGGTGCCACTACGGGTGCCATTACTTTCGACCACCAAAGGTCATGTATCCGGAAGAGCTGTCGGCCGCGGAATCCTACGTGCCGGTAAAAATGGATCACCTTCTCTCCATCATCGGGGTGGAGCCGACTGAATTTTCCAGAAAGTTCCTTTGTTGTGGCTCGCCGCTTGGTGCCAACGCAGACCAGGACGCGGGCTATGCCATCACCAAGCAAAAGCTGGCTTATATCCACGAACGCAACATTCAGGCTATATCGGTGATTTGTCCTTCGTGTTTCGAGCAGTTTGACATGGGCCAGATAGTCCTGGCACGCAAGAACAAAGAGAAGGAAAAAATTCCGACCTTTTACCTGACCCAGCTTGTGGGTCTCGCTCTGGGTCTTACTTCCAAGGAAGTGGGCCTTGACGTTCATCGGGTGAAGTCTAAAAAACTCCTGGAGAGCGTGGGCATTGCTTGAACTCCACTTCGTTCGTCCGGCTCAAAAACCGTTTATCAGGCAGGATGTTGATAATGGATGAGAAAAAGAAGTCACTCTCGAGAGAAGAGATACAGGAATTGCGCGAAGATCTGTTGCTTGCCGACACGCTGACGAGAATCGAGAACACTTTCATGGTTCTTTCCGGAAAGGGCGGCGTGGGCAAGAGTACCCTGGCGGTGAATTTGGCAGCGTCATTGGCCGCGGCAGATCGCCAGGTCGGCCTCCTGGACATCGACATACACGGTCCGAGTGTTCCAACTCTGCTGAAGCTCGAAGGGGTGGTGGCTTCAGGTATGTCTGAAAAGGGCTTGGTGCCGGTCCGATACAATGACAATCTCAAAGTCATGTCCATTGAGTTTGTCATGAAGGACCACCCGGAAGAAGCGGTAATTTGGCGCGGACCGATGAAACACCGCATGATATGGCAGTTTCTTGCAGAGGTCGATTGGGGTGACCTGGACTTCTTGATAGTTGACGCCCCACCCGGGACCGGTGACGAGCCTCTTTCCATCTGCCAGATGGCGCCCCCCCGATCTCAAGCCGTCATAGTTACCACACCTCAATTGGTGGCGCTCAAAGACGTTAAGAAATCCATCCGATTCTGCAAGAGCCTCGGTATGCCGGTTTTCGGTATCATCGAGAACATGAGCGGATTCGTTTGCCCTGAATGCGGAACCATGCACGACCTATTCAAGTCCGGAGGCGGTGAAAGGTTGGCTCGCGAGACCGGATTCCGTTTCCTGGGAAGAATTCCGATCGATCCCAGGCTGGTAACCGCATCGGACGATGGTAAGCCTTTTGTGTTGGAATATCCTACTTCTCCCGCGGCCAAAGCTTTTGATGAAATAATTGGTCCCATGCTGGCGCTCGCTCCCGCGAGATTGAAGAAGCATTGATATCAGCCGCGATGAAGGGGAGCAACTATGATACCGCTTCGGGACAGCAATCCTTCAGCCACGGTTCCCATTGTAACGATTGTCCTGATCGTAATTAACAGCATCGTGTGGCTTTACGAAGTTTCCCTCGGGGCTCGTGCGGATCAATTCATTGTTGAATATGGGCTCATCCCGGTTCGGTTTTTAAACTTTTACAGATACTCCGGGGGCCTTACCGACAACGCGATAGTGCCTCTTTTCTCTTCCATTTTCATGCATGCCGGATGGTTACACGTCATTGGCAATATGTGGTTTCTGTGGATATTCGGGGACAACGTCGAGGATCGGCTGGGCCACATCACGTATTTGATTTTTTATATACTTTGCGGGCTGGGATCGTCACTTATCCATGTTTTCTTCAACACGGGATCTCAGATCCCGACCATAGGGGCCAGTGGCGCAATCTCGGGTGTCTTGGGGGCTTATCTGGTAAGTTTTCCACATGCGCGGATACACACTTTATTGATCATTTTCATTATTATTCGATTCGTTGAATTGCCTGCGTTTATATTCCTTATCATTTGGTTCGCGTTTCAATTCATCAGCGGTACCGCGCAGATAGGAGCACGGGGCGATGTTGGTGGCGTGGCCTACTGGGCCCACATGGGAGGCTTTGTTGTCGGAATACTGCTCCTATGGATAATGCCCAAGAAGCCTGTGTACCGGACCACCAGATGGTGATGACCGCGAGCCCTTCCAATCGTGAATCTGCTTTTAAAGCCATATGATGCCAATGCGCTTTCATGCCAGTAAGCATTGAGGGCATCCTGCGTCCCACGGGAGCGGGAAAAAGGGGTTGACGGTAAGGTTGACGGTGAGGTACGCTCAGAATCAGGAAAAAAGGGGCTCTTTCGCCAACATGACGACGGTTTTGCCTGCGTCCGGTAGTGTTGTACTCCCCGCGGAGTCCTTTTCGCGGTCAGAGAGGCAACCTTCTACCCCTGAAGAGTGCCAAAAGGGTAAAAATGGCAAGACTGCGGCATAATTCAGGCTCATATGAACTCAGATGCCTGTCTCACCGGCCAAACACGGCCAAAGACGATAGATGCCTAAACCATGGTTTATCCCCGACGCCGGATGAACCGGTGGCCGCGCACCGTAGCGTAGCATGAAGATGCGAAAGCGAATCATTTTGACCTTGTCGATCGTGCTCATGGTTTTGGGCCTACTTCTCTACTTCTACGGCCGGGCGATCTGGTTCCCATATTATCTGACGTTGAAGGGTAAGCGAACGGTTGATGAGGTAGTCTCACTCCATGGCCCTAAGGCTGAGCAGCGTTTGCGACCATGCTTTCAGAAGTGCGGTGTTGCGTACCCGCCCGCGGGGATCACCCTTGTTGCTCTGAAAGAAGAGATGCTCCTGGAACTCTGGGCACGACAAAGAGACGCCTGGACTTTCGTGAAGACGTTCGACGTGAAGGAAGCCAGTGGGAGGCCGGGACCGAAGCTCCGGGAAGGAGACCGCCAGGTTCCGGAAGGCTTCTACAGAATCGTGGCCCTCAACCCGAACAGCAACTATCATCTGTCCATGAAGCTGAACTACCCCAACGCCTTCGATCAGGAGCAGGCGAAGCTGGACGGACGACAGCACCTCGGCGGAGACATCTTCATTCATGGAAAGGCGTTGTCGATCGGTTGCCTGGCCATGGGGGACGAGGCCATCGAAGAGCTGTTCGTGCTCACGGCCCGTATCGGCATGGACAAGGTTTCAGTCATCATTGCGCCACGGGATTTGCGTAATTACCCCCCTGCGGCGGAGAAAGACCTTCCTCCTTGGGTCAAGGGCCTGTGGCGCGATATGCACGCGAAATTGCGCGATTTCAGGCCATGACGCACCTTGACGATTGGGTGCCACTGCTGGCTTGTCCAGCAGTGCATCCTCCAAGAATCCCGCGAAACGCGGGACGGGACAAGCCAGCAGTGGCACCCACAATTCAATCCGTGATTACTTTCGAGAACCGCTATACCCTCTCGTACGAGAGAACATGGCGGGCACCCCGCGGCCGGCTGGACCGCCACCACATCATGGTAGCGGCCGGCGGCAATGCCCGCGGGATTGCCGCGAAAGCGACCTGCCTGTCCATCAAATCCAGGGGTGATTAAATTGAAAGTAAGAACGAGCAGGAGGTTGGACAGTTGGAGGTTACCATGGAATTGATCAATCAATGGCTCGCCGAGATGGAGGTCGCTCCACTGGTCGGAGCCATCATTATTGCGCTGGCCACCATCGTCGCCGCGAGCATGGCACGACTGATGGGGCGAAGAATCGCGCTGGCGTTGTCCCGCTGGTCCGGACTGGGAATAAGTACTCAACTCTTCGAGATCATTCGCGGACCTTTGTGGGTCAGCGTAGCGCTGGTGGGGATTCTGGCCGAAGTCAACTGGATTATGCCGCCGGAGCGTATCGATTTCCTGGTGTCAGGCGCGACTAAGACCTGCCTGGCGATTATATGGATAGTCGTTCTTGGGCAAACACTGAAGCTTGCCAGTTCCAGGCTAGGCGGGTACTACCCTGGTGCGTCAGAATTCCTCAGACTTTCTGAAAACATAGGATTGGCCGCTGTCGGCATCATCGGGGGGCTCATGGTGCTGGCGGTGTGGCAGATAAACCTGACCCCTCTCCTGGCCTCTGCCGGCATTGCGGGGCTTATTGTGGGCTTGGCCGCTAAGGACACTTTGGCAAACTTCTTCGGCGGAATAAGTGTCTTTCTCGATCGCCCTTTTAAGCCGGGCGACTACATTGTGCTGAGTACCGGCGAGCGCGGAAAGGTGGTCGATATAGGTCTCAGAAGCACTAGAATCTTGACGAGGGACGACGTCCTCATATCCGTGCCCAATTCCGTAATCGTTAGCACCAAGATTATTAACGAGAGCGCTCCTTATCCTCGAATGAGAGTCAGGATAAAGGTCTCGGTTACTGTCGATACCTCTGATGTGGACCAGGTTCAAGAGGTGTTGCTCAAGGTAGCCGGCGAAAACCCTCTGGTCTTGTCCGAACCGAGACCTCGAGTGCGGTTGCGGTCCTTTGGTGATTCATCCCTGGACTTCGAACTGCTATGCTGGACCGGTTATCCCAAGGACAAAGGCAGGCTTATCCATCAACTCAATTTTGCAATATTTAAAGCGTTCAAGCAGGCAGAGATAGACCTTCCGATGCCCCAAAGAGACCTGTACGTGCATCCCATCTTGGATCAAGCAAACAGCGACAGCGGGGGTCGGCACACGGAAGCGCATTAAATATCAGGACAGGCAAGTGCATCGCGTGACGCTGTGGGAGCGTTCCTTGCTTGTAAGCCTTCAGTCACGCGGAGCGATCGGCACGTCTCTGTCATTGCGAGGAGTGAAACGACGAAGCAATCTCAAAGCCTAAAAGCAGAGATTGCTTCGCCTCGCTCGCAATGACAACTCACGTCACTGTTGTTACGAAAATAATAGCGAACTGGTATTACACGTGGACACCCACCGTTTAATTTGGTCTCGATTCCCTCCTATGTAGATATCGGACCTGCTCATCAACCTTGATGAGTCCCTATTTTTTGTAACTGATTCTATAGATTGCGCTGGCCGAATCGTCCGACACAAGGAGCGCTCCGTCGGGCATTACCTGCACGTCCACCGGCCGACCCCACGCTTTCCAGCCCTGGAGCCAACCTTCTGCAATAACCTCATATTTGATTGCGCGATTATTTTCAAGGCGAACCAGGGTGATACGATAGCCGACCGGCACACTCCGGTTCCACGAACCGTGCTCCGCTATGAATATTTGATTCCTGTACTGCTGCGGAAACATTTCCCCCGTATAAAAGCGCATGCCGAGAGAAGCCACATGAGGCCCCAGTTCCATGGCCGGCGGAACAGAATCCTTGCAGGGACGCTTGACCCCGAACTCGGGGTCGGAAATATCCTTGCCGTGGCAAAACGGAAAACCGAAGTTGAGCCCTTTTTTGGGCGCGCGATTCAACTCATCCGGCGGTCGGTCGTCACCAAGCCAATCCCGACCGTTATCCGTGAACCACAGTTCGCGGGTGCGGGGGTCCCAGTCAAACCCGACTGAATTACGTATTCCGGATGCGAATATTTCCAGGTCAGTGCCATCCGGATTCATTCTCATAATTGTGGCAAACCGGGGGTCATCACGCAGGCAGATGTTGCATGGGGCACCCACTGGGACGTACAGCTTTCCATCAGGCCCGAAACGAATGAATTTCCATCCGTGATGTCGATCACTCGGAAAGCCTTCACTAACAACCACAGGCTTTGGCGGATTGTGAATCCGGTCCTCGATGTTGTCGAAGCGCAAAACCCTGCCGATCTCGGCAACGTACAGCGAGCCGTTCCGAAACGCTACACCATTAGGCATCGTCAGCCCTTGCGCAATTGTTACAACTTCATCAGCCTTGTTGCTTTTTTTGCGGTCAATTACCGCGTAAACTCGACCCTCCTCGCGCGTGCCGACGAAAAGAACGCCTTTAGGGCTTAGCGTCATTGAACGTGCGCCGGGGACCTTATCGGTATACAGACTAATCTCAAAACCCGGCGGCAGCTTTATCTTGTCCAGATGCAGCCCGCGCCCTAAAATGGACGGTGCGCATAAACAGGCGGTAGAGAATAGAACCACTGCTACCAGGAAAAGTGGTAGAAGAACACTAAGCAATTTTCTGGTGCCCTTTTGCGGGTTCAAATCCCGCCCTTCATTGGGTTTCATCGCGACCTCCCGGCAAACAATTTGGGGGCCTGGCGATTCCCCCAAAGGCCACGTTATCAGAAGCAACGAGACACGCCTAGAATTGGTTTGCAGTTCGGACCATTCTGCCAACGAGAGTCAGACGTATATTACGACAACGCGAGGGAGGAGGGTTGACGGAGTCGAAGACGAAGACGTAATCTTAAGAACCGATTTCAAAACAGTGGGCGGAAGAGGGCTGGGTTGCAACAGCCTGGTCTCGGAACAACATGAGAGATTATTCTCCTTCCGTATGCAGCTATATATCGTTTGCCGGAATTTTTGTCTGATTTGTCGGGGTGATATCGCGTCATTCCTGCGAAAGCAGGAATCCAGCAAACTTTCCTGGGTTCCCGCTTTCGCGGGAACGACGGGGACGAGGAGCGCGTGTTGCGGGGAATGCCTGGTTAGTGTCTGCCGACGGGACTGCACATCCCGTGGCCAAACGGACATTGTTTTTAGCAATCGGTATAAGTCAGTGCAGTAATGCAACGGGAATGATCACCGAAGCGAGCCGATCCGATGGCGACTTCGTTCCAAAATACAGACCACGGAGGAACCTGGGCTTGGGCAGGGGTCCTATTCTTTGGACTTGGGACCGCTGCGTGTTTCTACTGTGTCTATGATCTCCGGTATCCCAATCGCTTTGTCGGCGACATGTACAACATGGAGGCCATGTCCAGGCTCCTCCTCCTGTGCTTCTTCGGAGGACTGACGCTCGTCGGGGGCGCAGTTTCGTGTGTGGGATGGTGGAAAAGACGGAAGCGGCTGCAACGGGTCGGCACTGCTATCACGGTTGTATCCTCGGTAGTCCTGATTACAATGGCTGTTGATATCGGACAAAGTCGACACATGAACGAAGTCCGCCGAGGCTACCCCGAAAAGAGTGTTGAAGAACTTCTTGCCATAGCCCGAGAACAGGAGGACCAGCACGCCATCGACGCTCTCATGACAAAAGCAGATCCAGCGGCTGTGCCGGGGCTGGCTATGATCCTCCTGGACGATAGTGCGCCCGGCAACCTTCGTTATGCCTCGGCTCAAGCTCTTGCACGAATCGGCGGTGAGGACGCTCTGAAGGCTCTGGAACAGGCGAAGGGATCTTCGAGAGATGAGCATTTCAGGGAATTCCTTTCTCATCTGCTTGAACAAGTGAGGTCAGTACCATAAAAAGGCTCCCCCGCTTTTTCTACGGTGCTGCCCATACCGGCCTCCGCACTGTTGGCCGCCGCGGGGGAGAACCCCATAAGTCACACGCCCCGCATGAGTACATGCTTAAGTGGCTGAGGGTGAAGCCCTGGCATAATGACTAAATTACTGCTAAAAGAGTTCTAGTTTCAGGGCCGGGTTTGTTATGGCTGTGCGGGACTTCTGGCTGTTTCAGCGACGTCTGCATCAGTTGGAGATCCTTTTTCGGCTTGGTTCCAATCCCGACTGACCTGACAGGATTGTGAAGGCCGGTTGTCGAATGGCCACCCTTTGAAAGTGAAATCGGAGAGTTCATTTCGGATGATCGTGGAAAGTGTGCTCACAGCATACCTTAAGCGCAAATATTCAAAGATCCTGCAATTCGGCAGTCTCGGAGACATCGAGCCCCCGCGGCCTCAGCCGGGGAAGGACTATCTCCTCTATATCCATGTTCCTTTTTGTGAAGAGTTGTGCCCTTACTGTTCTTTCAACCGATTCGTCCTGGAAAAAGACCTGGCCAGAGAATATTTCAAGGCACTGAATCGTGAGATCCGGCTGTATGCGGAACTGGGATTCGATTTCGCATCCGTTTACGTCGGCGGAGGCACCCCGACCGTGCTTCCGCAAGAGATGGGCCTCCTGTTAGAGGACTTGGGCACACTGTTTCGAGTCAGAGAGATCTCCGTGGAGACCAATCCGAATCATCTGACGGATGAGACCCTGAAGATCCTCAAAAACAGCGGCGTCAACAGGCTTTCGGTGGGGGTGCAGAGCTTTGACGACGGCCTGCTCAAAGCCATGGAGCGATACCATAAATACGGCAGCGGCGTCGAGATCCGTGACAAGCTCGCGAAAATTATGGGCATGTTCGACACGCTAAACGTGGACATGATTTTCAATTTTCCGACTCAAACCATGCTCATGCTTGAGAGAGATCTGGAGATTATTGACGAGATGGCGGCCGATCAGGTCACTTTCTACCCCCTCATGGTCTCGGATATTACCCGGAAAGAGCTGGCCCGCCGCTTCGGCCCCATAAGTTATCGTCAGGAAAAGGCTTTCTATGACCGTATTGCCGAAAGGCTTAACAAAAATTACACTTGCGGAACGGCCTGGTGTTTCTCTAGAAAGAAAACAATGATTGACGAATATATCGTCGATTTTGACGAATACGTTGGAGCAGGAAGCGGATCTTTTGGTTACGTTCATGGGGCCTGCTTCGCGAATACCTTCTCGATTGCGGACTATATAAAGGCCGTTGAGCAAGAAAAACTACCCCTCCTGGCAAGGAGAGACTTTTCAAGGACTGAACAGATTCAATACGATTTTATGATGAAACTGTTTGGAACCTCGCTGGATGTGGCAAAGGCAGAGGTGAAATTCAACGGAGAATTCTTGGCAACCCTTTGGAAAGAGCTTTCCCTGTTCCGATTGGCCGGGGCACTGAACAATGACAACGGGGTCCTCAAGCTGACTAGGAGAGGTCAATATTTGTGGGTTATAATGATGCGAGAGTTTTTTACGGGAGTTAACAACTTTCGTGACACGTGCCGAGCTGCCCTCAAAACTCCCCAGGAGTGCATTTGATGCCCAACCCAACCTACGAGGAATTGGAAAGACGAGTTAAAGAACTCGAAAAGATGGTGGGCGATCTTATGGATAGCGCTATGGATCAGGAGCACCACGAGCTTTTTGATCTTTCCATCCTGTGCAACGTATCGCAAGCGCTTGCCTCCACTGTGGATCTGGAGGAGTTGCTTGCAATCGTCATCGACGAAGTCAACAAAGCCCTGCTGACCGAAGGCGCAGGCGTGTTGCTCTATGACGAGCACCGCGGTGATCTTTACTGGAAGCAAATTCGTGACGCCAGACATATCCTGGCTCCTCAATCGGAGGAATTGCGCCTCCCCCTTGAGGGAAGCATAGCCGGCTGGGTGTTCCAGAACAACAAACCGGCCAGAGTGAATGATGTCTCCAAAGATCCCCGGTACTATCCGGAAATGACGAAAAAAAGCGGATTTGAAATTCACAAGGTGCTTCAGGTTCCGCTGAACACGAGAGAAAAGACCATCGGCGTATTGATGGCCATGAATAAGATCGGCGGCGATTTCTCCGATCAGGATGAGGCACTTGCTCTGTCTATGGCTGGTAGTATTGCGCTCGCTATTGAGAACGCCCAGGTTTACGAAAAGCTGAAGAAATCCAGAGACGACTTGGAGATGATCTACCGATCCAGCATGGCACTTGCCGCCACCATGGATCTGGATCATTTGCTGTCCGTCGTGGTCAGCGAATTAAGATCCGCTATGGATACCGACGCCGCGGGAGTGTTGTTGTACGACGAGCATCGGGGCGACTTGTATTGGCGCGAGGTCCAGGACGACCGTGGCCTTATCCCTGCTCGCACCTCGGAATTGCGTCTCCCCCTCGATGCCAGCATCAGTGGTCAGGTCTTTCAGACCGGGGAACCTGCTCTGCTAAACAATCCCGCTAGCAATCCGCAATTTTTCAAGCCGTTTGAGACGCGCACGGGATTCGACATCCGCAATGAAATCATAGTGCCGTTGCACACCAGGGAAAAAACCCTTGGAGTGCTAGTGGTCATAAACAAAAGTGAGGGGCAGTTTTCGGAAGAGGACGTTCATATACTCAGCTCTCTGGCCGGTGTCGTTGCTCTAGCTGTGGAAAACGCCACATTCTTTGAAGAGTTGATGAAGTCCTACCGAGAATTGGAGGAACTCAACCGGGCAAAAACTAAAGTCCTGAATCACCTGTCCCACGAACTCCGAACGCCCTTGGCTATCATCCGCGGCACTATCGCGACTATGCAGAAAAAGCTGGCTGAAATGGGCACCAAAGATTTCGATCGCCCTATCGAACGAATGAATCGCCATGTGCTGAGCCTCAACAGGCTCGAAAACCAGGTCGAGAGCATCATACGTACCGGTTATTCGTGGGAGAAGCGAATGATCACCGGATTTCTTCAGGCCGCTCTGGACCTTATGGAAGTCCAAACCGAATATACCCCGGAGATCCGGCGAGCCACCTCCCTGCTTCACAAATGGCTGGAAAAGACTTTTCCGACAAGACGGGATGAGCTGGAACGGATCAATGTCAGAAGTTTCGGGGACATGGTTATTGACTACATCCGCTCCAAAATGAAGCAGGAAAAGCGAACATTGAAGCTGGATTTCGACCTGGCGGACGCGGAACTGCTGATTCCCAACCAGGTCCTGGTAGCGATAGTGGAGGGCTTGGTCCGAAACGCTATAGAAGCCACCCCGGACCACGGAACGGTCTCGGTTACCGGTCTAGTAAAGGGAGACAGGTACATTCTCCGTGTGAAAGATACCGGCATCGGGATTCCTGAAGACGCAAAGGAATTCATATTTGAAGGCTTCTACCCGGTTCAGGAAACGGAAGACTACGCTAGCCGCCGACCGTACTCTTTCAACGCCGGCGGAAAAGGGATGGACCTTCTCAGAATCCGGATGTTCTCCGAGCTTTATGGCTTCAGACTGTCATTCACCAGCCAACGTTGTCCCCTGCTGGTAGGCTCCGACGGCCAGCCCCCGCGAAGCGTTGAATTCTGCCAGGAGTGC
Organism: Desulfomonile tiedjei; assembly: GCA_016212925.1. Classification (NCBI taxonomy): domain Bacteria; kingdom Pseudomonadati; phylum Thermodesulfobacteriota; class Desulfomonilia; order Desulfomonilales; family Desulfomonilaceae; genus Desulfomonile; species Desulfomonile tiedjei. The sequence goes on along the minus strand of JACRDF010000047.1, from coordinate 440,234 downwards.
CAAGCTCCTGAAGAATGCGCAAACAACGGCGGTTCCGAATTCGTGGTGGACTTCCCCCTCGCAGACACCTGGGCCGCGGAGCTGACCAAGGCGGGAGAGGCGGCGTGAAGGGGTAAGGAGGAGGAGAAGAAGAAGAAGAAGAAGAAAGAAGAAACGAATTGCCGGGGGAACCCTTTTTGACAATCCCGCGGGACGCGGGACCCCCGGCGCCCCCTCCCTAAAACTTCCCTGCGCTTTCCCCCTTTGAGGCTTCCGCTTTCAGCGGAAGCCTCAAAGGGGGAAAGATATAGCGATTCTCCAAAGGTCTTTCCGGGTGGCACATTCCCGTCGTCCCGGCTAAGCCGCGTGAAGGCGAAGACGGAGTGAAGATTTGCAGGGAGAGCCCTTTTTGAAAATTCAGATGGAACTATCGCAAAGTCGATGATGGGGAGAGGACCAGAGGGGCAATTCGGGGCATCGCTGGAAAGAGGCTCTCTTACAAGCCGAGTGAAGCCGGGATGACCTTGAATTGAGAGGGAGGCATAGACTTTCTTGTAGGAGAAAAACCGAATGGAGAGCAAGACCGAAAGGAAGAACAGGGCTGAAAGGCTGAAAAAGCTTTCTGCTCAAGGGATGAGTCTGGAGGAATTAGCAACGTGCGTGTTGGCGGCGGACCCAAAGCCGCTGTGGGAAGAAGAAAAGGCCAAAAGAAAGGCAAAAGGAGAAGAAAAGGCTAAGAAGAAGGCGAGAAAGTCCACGACATAAGCGCCTCAGAATTAATAAGCAGGAATTGGGTCCGCTAACCGCGGACACTGATTAAAACCTTCAAACGAGCAGAGCGGAAATACAAGGATGCCCCGAAATGGGATACCTGGTTATAGACGGGTCTTTTTCGTCAGCTTCGTTTCTATAGCGATTCTCCAAAGGTCTTTCCGGATGGCACATTCCCGTCGTCCCGGCGAAAGCCGGGACCCAGGCCTAGCGTAAACGATGCGGTTCGCTTCGCTCACCACACCCTACCCGGGTTTCGCAGTTTCATCTTTTGAGAAATATTGCAGTGGATCATCGGCAAGCAGTTTCAGGAATGCCTCCTGATACATGGGAAATTGCTTGGACTTCAGGAAAACCGCTCGCCACTCCACCCGCACCCCGCCTTGCCCGAGCGACGACGCGCAGAGTTCACCGCTGTTGAGGAATGTCTTCACGGACCAGCGGGGAAAAAGCGCCACCCCGAACGCGGAACGCACCATGTCAATGATGGCCGCAGGCTGTTCGATGGTCATGAAGCGGCGGATCCTGACCCCTGCCGACACAAGGTAGTACTGATACAAAAGGTCTTTGGACTTCTCCACGAGGGAAATGAGCGTGATATCTTCGAAATCCGCCTCACTGACCGTTTTTTTGGCGCTCATGGGATGGTGGGGCGAAGAAACCACCACGACCTCGTCTTCGAACAACTTCCGGTGGTCGATCTCGGGATGGTCCACCGGAAATCCGGTAATTACCAGATCAAAGGCATCGGATTTGAGGTCGCGAATAAATGTGTGAGAGTTATTGAGCATGAGTTCCACCTGGGGATACATCTCATGGAACTTGCGCATTAAAGAGGGGAGCCACTGGTAGCTCAGCATGCAATGAACCCCGATGCGCAAAACTCCGGTCTCGCCGTGCACCGCCTTGCCAATTTCGCGTTCGACCCGGTTCAGCTCTTCCAGCACGTTTTCGGCAGCCTTCAGGACCCATCCGCCCATTCTGGTGAGGATCATCTTTCTCCTGGTGCGCTGAAAAAGCACGGTGCCCAGCCTATCCTCCAGTTCCCTCAACTGCTGGCTAAGGGCAGGCTGGGAAACGTGAAGCTTTTCCGCTGCACGGGTAAGATTTTCGGTCTCCGACAGGGTCTTGATCAGCCTCAGATGCCGTATCTCGAGAATACCCATGTTTCGCCACCATAAGCTGTAATTATCGTTTTGATAACATCAATATATTTTACTTATTTATTAGGCCGACTTACCATCCGTGTCAATCAAAATGATGCGGATTCAGGCCCCCATCACTTCATTCCGCGGATCTTACAAATAAAGGAAGAGCAAAAATGCCGACCTCCACCATGCAGCTATTCTTGTCCATGATGCGCAATGCCCGGTCCCGTAAAATGAACCGGGCCATGATCGGGTACACAGCGGAGCAGAAATTTCCGCCCGTAACAAGGGACGCGATAGCGGAATTCGCCCGGGCCACACGCGACGACAACCCCTCTTACGATGCGGCTCAGGCCTTGGCGCCGCCGTTCTTCATCGGCAAGCTGATTATTCCGCTGGTAAAAGACATATGGGCGCATAAGTCCCTTGGACTGAATCTATTGAAGACCGTTCAGATATCCCAATCCGTGTCTTGGCTCGCTCCAATCAAGCAAGGAGATCAAATCTCCATCAAGGCCCGAATACAGAATATTTCTACCAGCCCTCGGGGTGAAACCTTGGAGGTGTCCGCCGCGGCACTGGTTGAAGGCCGAGTCGCGGTGCAAGGCAATATCGGATTCCTGGTGAAGTCGAAGAACAGCGCAGGGCCTACCAAGCCCCCTCAAGAACAGTCAGCCCCGGAAATGTTCCGCCTTTCGCTTCCCACCGAAGAGGGACAGCAAATCCTCTACGCGAGAGCCAGCGGCGACAACAACTTTATCCATACCAGTACATTCCTCGCCCGAATGGCGGGCCTGCCGCGCACGATCATGCACGGGGCCTGCGTCATGGCCATGATCTGCAACGCCCTCACCAAGCACCTGGTAGACAACGACATCACGCGGGTGGCGTCCATAGCCGGCCGGTTCGGCAAGCCGGTTGTTCCCGGGGAAGTGCTTACCGTCGTCAGCTACCGGCCGGAAAAAGAGAAAACGGTTCCGTTTGCGGTATTCAATACCCAAGGGAAGCCGGTATTTCGTGAAGGGGTCTTCAGTTACAAATAAGTGCGATATGGATCGGAGATCCTGACCGGAATTATGCGGCGGTGGCCCGAGCGACGCGGTTCGCTTGGCTCACTGCATCCTACTTGGACCTCTTCAAGGCCAAGAATTTCTCGTACGCGGCGCTCTTTTTTACCCCGAACCGCTGGTGCGCCTCGTCGGCCAACCTCTTGCCCGAAAGGCCTTCTTTCATAAGGTCCTCGACAACTTCGTCCAGATCAATCGCTGTCGCGGTCGAGGCTTCACCTTCAACCACGATTACTATTTCGCCTTTGATCACGTCCCTGCCTGTCAGGATTTCGAGGAGGTCTTGCGCGGTCCCTGAGAGGATTTCTTCATGTATTTTGGTCAACTCTCTAAATAGAACCATACGCCGCGATCCCAAAATCTCGACAGCGACTTTCAGGCTTTCCAGGATTCGACGCGGTGTTTCGAAAAAGATGCAGGTGCTCTCCGCCTTAAGGATCTTTTCAAAGAAGCTTTTTCTCTGGTTGTCTTTGCGCGGGATGAAGCCAAGATAAGCAAACGTGGAACAGTCCATACCCGAGACTGAAAGAGCCGCGGTGATCGATGACGGTCCGGGGATTGGAGAGACCTGAAATCCTGCATCAAGGGCGGCTCGGACAATTCGGTGGCCGGGGTCCGAAATAGCAGGTGTCCCCGCGTCGGTGACTATCGCCACGTCTTCCCCTTGGTCGAGGCGTTCCAGGATGGCCTGTGTTTTGCGGCTCTCGGTGAAGCGGTGCAGGCTCATCAGCTTCGTGGAAATGTTCCACCGCTGCATAAGTATTCGACTCTGGCGGGTGTCCTCACAGGCAACTACACTTACGGCCTTCAGGGTCTTGACGGCACGGGCCGTAATATCCTCGAGGTTGCCGATAGGTGTGGACACCACGAACAGGACACCTTTAGCCATTAATCCTGCCCTGTCGGATCATTGTACAGGTAAGACGTCCGATATGCCTGAGCAGCGCTCTTCAGCAGCACCAGCAGAATAGCGGTAACCGGAATAGCAACCAGCATGCCTACAAACCCGAAGAGTTCCGCGCCCGAGATAACCGCCAAAATGTACACCACAGGAGGCAGCCCGATAGCGTGGCCAACTATCCTGGGAGTCAAAACGTACGCTTCCAAGGTTTGGACTGCTGCGATCCAGCCCACGACATAAAACATGTGGGCAAGGTCCCCGTACTTTGCCAGAGCCATCGCGGTTCCGGCCCCTAGAGCGAAAAGGGTGCCCAGATAAGGAATGAAAAAGAGTAATCCCGAGATGGTTCCCAGCACTATGGCCAGGTCGATGCCGATCAAAAGGAACCCGATGGTGTAGAGCCCGGCCATGATCAGCGCGATGGTCAATTGCCCCCTGATGAATCCCGCGAGCACCAGGTCTATTTCCCCAAGCCTCCCGAGGACGGTTTCTCTCGTGTATGGCGGGATTAATTCGGCTATCCCGGTTTTGATGTTGGCGAACGAGACCATGAAATAGTATGCCACTATGGGCACGAGCGCGACGTGGAGAATAACGGACAGTATCTGCAACGTAGACCTGAAAACTGAGCCAAGCACCCCCGTGGCAACGGTTGAAACCCTCGGAAGCCATTCCTTGCCCTTTTCCGCGAGCATGGTGGCAACTTGATCCCAGTCCTGAGGGATGGGGATGTTCAGCTTCTCGGCGGTAAAAAATATAAGGTCCCGGAGAGTTATCACATACTTGGGCGCAAGGACGGCAAAGGCTGATATTTCATCGACCACCGCGGGCACAAGTGCCATAATTAAGCCGACGAAGATCAGCAGCACAATGACAAGTATTCCAAATGCGGCAAGGGACCGGCCTAACCCCCACGCGGCCAGGCGCTCTACCACAGGGTTCAATATATACGCCAAAAAGAAAGCCACCAGAATCACGGTGGTGACAGATTCGAGGGCCTTCATCAGCCAAAGCAGGATGGCGAAGAAAACCACTCCTGCTCCTATTCGAATCAGCGTTCGCCGATTTTTCGAGGTCATTGCACGCTACCTCCCGAAGTCCGTATGGCAAAGGGCCGGAACTATCACGGTAGACTACGCTTCCAATGAGAGAATCTACGGGGGAACGTCTCTTATGTAAATAGTTTTCCTGGTTCAGCGGTGCAGCGTTGTAGTTTTGTCTGCTCGCGACTTGGGGTGGGGTTGGCTACAGATAGTCAGCACAAGGTTTTCCACTATGGTTTCAGGCGAGCGGCTGCCCACCCTGGTCGATTTCATCATCACGTCGGCTTCAAGAACGGCTTCCATGATTCGCGTGAGCCTCGCCATGGGGAATCGCTGCGCATCGCGAAGATACAAATAGAGAGGATAATCTTTCATGGAAAGCAGTTTGAGCTTGCCTTTTGCCATAAGAGCCGGATTTTCCTCGCGAACCTTGTTCAAGATTGAAACAAATTCCTTGTACTGCATTCCGGGCTTCCATGAGGATCGAAAAATCGTGAACAGCATCTCTCGAGCAACCATAAGCTTTCGCATTTCACTGGCAATTAGTCCCAACGTCTGCAACGGGTGCTCTGCGATCTTAAGGTTTTCGTACAGCGCGGGCAGACATTTTTTGACGTCGCCGGTCCGCAAGACATTGTTCAGCTCAAAAAAAGCCACTTGGTGAAAATCGGAAAATAGGTCTTGCACGTCCTTTACGCTGATCTCTTTGCGATCGCCAACGTAGCCTATCAGCTTTTCCACCTCGCTGTGGATCATCCTGAGCTGTTTCCCCGAACGCGCGTACATTGTCTCCAGGGCTTCCTGGGAAATTTTCTTTCCGGCCCTTTTTAGCGCGTCGCGGACCCGCTGGTCGAAGAACGATTTTTCCAGTCCGACGCCAAATTTTTCCTCTCTCACCGCACATTCAATTACCTGGCTTCTTTTTTCCAGGACCTTGAACGTCTTTTTGCGTTTGTCCACCTCAGGCGCGGTGAAAATCAGCACTGTTCCTTCCGGAAAAGGGGAACTTATGAGTTCTTCCAAGAAACTTTCGTCCGCTGCGCCCCCGACCTTTCGGCCTTCTTCCATGAAAGCCTGTGCTGCGCGAGCCAGGTTGTCCCTGTCCTGGGGCCGAGCGCCCTCGCCAAGCACTTCGCTGATCCAATCAGAGCCTCGTTCTATTGCCGAGGAGTCAAGACCGGCAAGGTTCAGCAATTGTCCGAGAGCTTTGAAGGAGGATTTTCTATCACCGCCGGCCCAGGCATCCAAAACCTTGGCCACAAGTTTGCGCTGATCGAACCGCCCCATGAACAAGGTCGTCTGATCTACCAGAATGACCCTTGATCCACCGAATAAAGACGGAGTGAAAAGCTGCAACGAAAGCTCTCCAAGGTCCAGCGTGCTCCCATCCAAGACGATCAGATTGGTGCCGCGAAGCTCAGGGTCCAAAGCTTCGTCTACCAGCCGTGCCACGCGCTCCTTTACCAGAAATTCGTCTCCGAAAATGAGATAGAGGGATTGCCCGCCTTCCGCGGCGGAATTGTCCGGAATTTTCTTTTTCATTGAACTGGCGGTGTGTTTACCGAGCTGTGATTCGAGAAGCTGCCGCGACTCTACCCGAAGGACCAAACCAAGTCAAACCGGCACGCGTTATTGTCGGCGGTATTTCAAACAAGGCGCATGATGTCCGTGCAGCGTCCGGTTGGCTGAGGGACTTCGATGTTGACCGCCCTTCGGCGAACAGTTACACTTAGCCGGTGTCAACCGGAATCACTTTTGATGTCACTATATTACGCCAAGGCGGGGTGGCGTACTTTCCCCTTTCAGGCGGAGCCCATTTTAAAGGAGGACGGAAATGGACTACAGAGAAGCGGCGACGTTTATACACAACGATCTGCGGCTGAAAACCCTTCCCATGGCAGTGAAGTTCCTCAAAAGCAAGGACCTGTTCCCTGAAAAAACGCGTCGGCCCTCCACCGCGTTGGGGAAGAAAATCACAATTTGTCAGGCGGTAACCATGGCGCGTGTCTACGGATGGACTGTAGGGGTGACAACAGCAGATTTGATCTGCGTTCCGGCCATGGTGGCCTTCGGCCTGACACCCGCGGTGGATCAAAGAAAAGTCCTTGGCAAGCTTTTCTGCGAGGTGGGCTTTCTCAAAGATGCAGCCGCGGCCCAGGAAGAAACCGGGTCCATGCAGTTTCTGGCAAAGGGTGAATTCGAAGCCATACTGTTGGCGCCTCTTGAGAAAGCCACGTTCGAGCCGGACACCGTGGTCTTGTACGGAAACCCTGCTCAGGTCATGCGTTTAACGCAGGGATGGGTGTACAACCAGGGGCAGCGAGTCGCGGGGAACTTCGGCGGCAAGGTCGAATGCGCTGAGTATCTTATCGCGCCGTTCAAGAGCCGGGCCCCCCGAATTGCCATTCCCGGTAATGGCGACAGGATATTCTCAATGACCCAGGATGAAGAGATGGTTTTTGCTTTGCCCGCAAGCGGCCTGGAACCGCTGATTCAAGGCTTGAAAGAAGCCGGCAAGAAGATCGGTGCGCGCTATCCCGTAACCTTCTATCAAAACTATCAGCCGGAGTTCCCCAAACCTTACAAAACTGCAGGCGAAGAGTTGGGCGTGTCGTAGTGTGGTGTCCCGCAATTAGGTCTCAAATCCCTGACCTGGCCAGCATGCGAGTCAGTGTCATTGCGCGGAGTGAAGCGACGAAGCAATCTCAGCGCTGCAAGGCAGAGATTGCTTCGCTGCGCTCGCAATGACAAAGGCGGATTCCTTTAGCATACCGGGAAATTCCGAGAATTCTTGCACGTTGTGAACTCTTAAAAGCTCCTAATAACGCGCGGCCCGGGAAGTCGCAATTGAGCGTGCTTCCGTTTGGAGGAATTCCCGCACTGCCCGCAGGGTCTGCAAGAGGGCCTTTTCTTCCCTGAGTTCCAGCACCCACCAGTCGCAAAATGGAAGCCGCGACAACAGGCGCAGGCGATCTTCGATGTCCGCCGATGTCACCGGCGGCTGATGCCCTTGCATGGTTTCCTCGTGGTAAATGTGCGCGTTCAGGAAACGATCCGGATGCGCGAGCACAAAATCTTCTATTCGGTAAGACCCGTTCCGCACTGACGCGCTGCATCGAGCATGACCAATATCCAGAGTCGCGCAGCAACCGCTTTTCACGAGGATCTTTTCAAAGAGCGCAGGGCGGCTGGTCCAGCCTCGCACTAGGTTTTCGAGACAGACGCGTATGCCCATGCCGGCTGCGAATCTTGTCAGGTCCGCCAGGCCTTCAACGGTTGTTTGCCAGCAGAGGCCGGAAGAAGAATCCCTGCCCAGACCTACGTGGACGGTTATGCGCCGGCCGCGCAACCGCGAAATTAGCCGACAAGCGTGATGCAGGAGCCTTGCGGCATTCTTGGCTTTGTGCGCGTCAACGTCTCCGAGGTCCGTATCGGTAAAGAAGAGGTGGTATCGCACTTCAAGCGGATGCAGGGTGGAAATGTTTTTCGCCAGCCTCAACTCTTCCACCCTCGTGCGCGGAAGGTTTTCCCTGTTAAACGTCCAGTCAATGCCTTGAAATCCGTGTTCGAGCGCAAACTGCTTGAGGATTTTTGTATCGGGAAAGAAATTGCATAACGCCAGCTTGGGGGAATAGGTCAAGGATTAACTCCGGTTGGGCTTTACTGTGACACGCAAGAGGTTTTTGCGGAGGTCTCTCGAATCAAACATGCGAGATAATATTTTATTACATAATTTTGATCAATTAATCAAATAGGAAATTTCGATAATACTTGATAATGTAATAGGAACTTGCGGCCCACATCTTTCTCTTCCACAAGGGGCAAAACCTTGTCATTAATCCGAACGCGTGAATCCGACATCCGTCAATTCGTCCAGGCCTCTCGCAAGCGTGACTTCCAGGATGCGGCGGGTCTCAGGCGTCACGGCCGCGGCCTGACCGCGTCGAATCCCCGGCACCCACAATATCTCTCCTTCTTTGACCAGCAAGGGAATTACTCGTCTCAAGCCGGCCGGTACTTTCATGTCTATGAATAGCTTCTTGAGCTTTCGACTTCCGTCCAATCCCCAAGGTTTGATCCTGTCACCAGGCCGGAAAGGCCGCAAAGTCAGCGGAAAGGCTGCCTTGTCGGCATCAAAAAAAGCTGTAGCCTCGCCGCCAGGTGCTTTCGGGAACCTGCCGTCGCCCTCCAGTAATCGAAATCTCAAGGTAAAACCAGTTTCGGCAAATTCCACTTCCCCCGGACCGGTTACAATCATGTCGAGAGCTGTCGGAATCGTGCCAGGTTTTTCGCGAAGGATTCTAAGCGTTTGGTATTCGCGCTTGGCGACAAGGCCGCCGGGTAGGTCAAGACGCGCTGAAGGGTTGACGCTGTAGAGCGCCTTGATCAAAGCCTGAATGTGCGACCTGCTCCAACGCTCGTCGCGGCCGGACGAATCATACAGCGCGAGCAAAACCGATCTTGCAGTCAGGGCATTAGGAGCTGAGCGCAGTTTTTCAACGTCTAATACCAAGCTGTCTTCGCTGCCCGAAACAGCTTCTGAGCAGAGTTTCTTCGCTTGAGCGTCGAGGAATTCATCTTCTTGGGCCAGCATCGCCAAGGTGCGTCGGAGTGGGTCCCGGAAGTTGGAGAACCGTTCCCTGATCGCCGGGAATAAGCGATTCCTAATAAAGTTGCGGTCAGTTTCAGTCTCCAGATTCGTTGGGTCCACTCGGTAAGGAAGATGCCGGGCTTCAAGAAAACTGATTATTTCCGCCCTTTCCGCTCGTATGAGGGGACGAACGATTTGTCCTCTGACAGGCGCGATGCCTTTCATGCCACGAAGCGACGATCCCCTGAAAATCCGCAAGAAGAACGTCTCTAATTCGTCATCCATGTGATGGGCCGTGGCAATGACATTCGCACCGGAAGAAATCCTCACATCTTCGAAGAACTTGTAACGGCAGCGGCGACCGGCCTCTTCAATGCTCACCCCTTCATTGGCGGCCATCGCGCGGACATCTTGTGCGACCACCTCGATGGGAATGTCCATTTTGTCGCACATTTCCCGCACAAATTCTGCGTCCTTCCACGAATCCTCCCGGAGCCCGTGGTCCATGTGCGCGGCGACAATCCGGAATCCCGTTTCAGATTTCAGAGCGTTGAGGATATTGATCAGAGCAATGGAATCCGGCCCACCGGATACGCCTACGACAACCCCCCCACCCGGTTCGATCATTCGGTATTGCCGAATGGTGGCCCGGACCTTTGATAGAAGGCTCTTTGCAGGATCGGATTGAGTCATTGTTATTTCACGCTTGGCTCAAGTTGCACACTAACGCAGCGAATTGCTCGCGGCAATTTTCTCCGGTAAATTAGCACCAGGCAATTATAGCAGAGGAATTGGGCTGCCGCGTATGTACGGGGGTTCTTTGCTTGATCTCTTTGGCAAGAGGCTCTAATTTGATAAAAGAGGATGTCCGGGAGTGGAAAAAACTCTCCAGGGATGAGGTCGTTGAACATGGTGCCCAAAAAGATATTGTTCAGCACTGATTTCTCAGAGAATTCCACGGCCGCTCGCCAGTGCGCGGTGGATTACGCCCAGGCCTTTGCCTCGGAGTTGGCGATCCTCCACGTGATTAATTCCTCCCAGATAGGGTATCCATCTTTGGAGGAAGAAGTGCCGCTGGACATACGATCAGCCCTCGAAGGCATTCAGAAGTCTGTTGACAAGGCACTTGAACTCATTGGCGCGGAATGCCGCCGAGGACTCAAATCAGTCAGAACGTATTCCAGGGTCGGCATCCCTGCTTCCGAAATCGTCCGTTTCGCCCGAGAAGAGAAAATGCAATTAATTGTAATGGGTACCCACGGATGGACCGGAATCAAGCACTTGATCATGGGAAGCACTGCGGAAAATGTTGTGAGGAAGGCAACTTGCCCTGTCCTCACGGTGCGTTCTTCTCAGGATTCAAGTCGTTGACGTGGTCGCCGAGACGACTAATCCGATGAGTTGCTCATTGACGACCGCATGTACCTGACTTGAAAGACTGGAAAAGCATTTGCCTCGTTATTATCGCTCAATCTGGCTGCTGTTTTTGCTGACGCTCTGCTTGCCGGCGGCCGCGGATACAGTAGGCCGCCAGCCGTCAGGGCACAGAGCCGGACCTTTACTCCTGAGTGATTTTACGGTCGCGCAACGTGTTGATGCCCAACAGGGGGCTACGAGAGGTGGTTCCTCTCACGGCAGCGCTCCACAATTCTTTGAAGATACGATTCGACTGGTCAAAGAGAATTATGTTGAGGAATTGTCCGACGACGAAATCTTTCTCGGTCCTCTTGCAAGGCTAACACTGACTCTGCCGCCTCCTTGCGCGGACGGAATTGTGCTCCCCGGCGACTGTGACCGCAACCCGCGGGATTGTCTCATGGCATTTGTTCAGGGGGTGGCGGTCCGCTGCCGCATTCCCAAAGACCAAGTTTTCAGGATGGTGCTGAATGCCTTGCTGCCAGGCCTGGACCCCAACTCGGGGCTGCTGGACGCGGGTATGCTCAAGGAACTGTCTATAGGGACTTCCGGGAAATTCGGCGGAGTGGGCATGGTGGTTACCACCAAAGACGGGGATTATGTGGTAATTTCTCCATTTGAAGGATCTCCCGCGTTCAAGGCAGGCATACAGGCCGGGGATACCATTGTCGAGATCGACGGCCAACAGCTCCACGGGCTGCCTTTATTGGAAGTCTTGCGCAAAGTCCGAGGGCCCGCCGGATCGGTCATGTCGGTCGCAGTTCGGGACGGTCGATCCGGAGCAATCCGTCGCGTGCGGATTCGCCGCCAGGTGATTCACATTCCTCCGGTTCGATATCTGAATCTTGGCTCAGGCATAGGATACTTGAGAATCGTTAACTTTCAACAAGACACCGCTGATGAGGTCAGAAAGGTTTTGAGCCGTATGTCGGTTCGCGGCAAGGAAAACCCGAAAGGTCTCATCCTTGACCTTCGCGACAATCCAGGGGGTCTTTTCGACGAGGCCATCGACGTGGCTGACCAGTTCTTGCCTTCAGGAACCATAACCTCTATCCGAGGCCGCAACCGGCAGCTGAATCGAGAATTTGCAGCCAGCCCCAAGACTAATTCTCCTCGAGTGCCGATTGTTGTCCTGATTAACAAAGGCACGGCAAGTGCTTCGGAGATCTTGGCCGGCGCGCTCCAGGGTCGGCCGGATGTCCGGGTGGTCGGAGAGAAAAGCTTCGGCAAGGCTTCAGTTCAGGCGGTGTACCCTCTACGGAACGGGTCTGCCCTCCGGCTGACCACGGCACACTATTACACGCCCGACGGTCGTGATATAGAAGGTAAGGGCCTCGAACCCGACATCATGGAAGAGGTCACCGCGGAAGGGATGGGCAAACAACGGGTGGACCTGTTGAAGCTAGCTGAACTCGAAGACGATAAAGGAGTAAAGAAGGCCATGGAATGCCTCCTGTCCTCGCAGTCACCTGGGAGAGTGACATTCCCTACCCTGTTTTGAGCCGCGGGCCTAGATTATTAAGGTGTGTCACATTGGTTGGAAATGGCTTAGGATATTTGAACGATAATGGGAGGCATTCCCTTTGCCGGGACGACCTCCGAAGGCAGCGGGCGGCAAAATGAACGAGAATATGAAGATTTGGACGTGTTCTTGTGGGAAACGTTTGAAATTGACGACGGCACAATTGGAGTCGGGGAAGGAGACCTGTCCCCATTGCGGGGAGACTGTCGGCCAGCATGAAAAAGACACCCCGGGCCTCACTGTCGGAGACACGCAAACGATAAACATCGGTGAAATGGCTCGGATGGCACAGGAGGGCATAGACCCATCCATTTCCGGCGAATGGGATACCTCCAAGTCCCGCCAAGCCCCATCAAAAACCAAGCCGAAAAAGAAATCTTCTTAGCCGTTATCAAATCCGGCTCTGACAAGCATTACGCGAGGTCTACGTTTGAACGTTCCCTTCCACGATGTGATATTGCTCGGTTGTAACAAGCGTATGTTGCTCGGAACCTTTTGGGTCCTGCCCAATGAGGGCAAAATTGCCTGGACATGCTGAAAAACGCCTGATAAGAGGCAAAGATCGAATTCAATTCAGAAAAGGAGTTTGTGTTGAAAATAAGCTTACTTTCAATGGCTCTATTCTCGGGATGTCTTTTTTTATTGGCCACGACGGTTAGTCACGCGGCTCAAGCCTTCACCACCCCCTCGGGTTTGAAGGTGGAGGTCCTTAAAGAGGGCAACGGTCCGGTGCCCAAAAGCGGGCAAACCGTAGTAGTGCATTACACCGGGACCCTGGAAGACGGGAAGAAGTTCGACAGTTCCAGGGACCGCAACGAGCCGTTCAGTTTCCCGTTGGGCGCGGGCCGGGTCATCCGAGGATGGGATGAAGGAATAGGGCTCCTTAAAGTCGGTAGCCGCGCGAAATTGACCATTCCCCCGCAATTGGGTTACGGCGCACAGGGCGCAGGAGGAGTAATACCTCCCAACGCCACCCTCATCTTTGATGTGGAGTTGATCGAGGCCAAGTGAGGGACGCGTCGTCTGCATGCTGAGGCATCGAGATCCAGTCAAACGTGTTGCGAATTAGAGCCGCCGGGGGCACGGCGTACCGTGCCCCCACGCGGGCGTTCGGCCGCTCGCTGCCCATCGTGGTCGTTGACAGCAATCTTTACGGAGCCGCTTTTGGCAGCGGTTTTGAACCAGAGGATTCTTGATGAGTGATCTTTGGGTCGCAGGCGTACTAGGAATAGTCGAGGGGCTGACTGAGTACTTGCCTGTTTCGTCTACCGGCCATCTGATTGTGGCAGGAAATTTGCTGAATTTTTCGGGCCAAAAGGCATCGGCCTTTGAGGTGTTCATACAGTTGGGGGCGATTCTTGCCGTGGTAGTCCTGTATTGGAACAGGTTCACAGCACTCATTCCATTCAATGGCGAGAATAGCAGAGTGGAACACGGCTTTGCCGGCTGGAAGGGCCTGGCGCTCCTCGCCATAACCACACTTCCCGCACTGATAGCCGGATTTCTGGCTCATCGAATGATTAAGACCTATCTGTTTTCTCCGATGACCGTGGCTTGGGCGCTGGGCGTAGGGGGAATCGGGATACTTCTCGCGGAGAAGTTCAAACCTGACTCCGGCGTCAAGGATCTCGACGGGCTGACGTACAAGCAAGCGCTGGCTGTGGGTTTGTTCCAGTGTCTTGCCTTATGGCCGGGGATGTCCCGGTCCGCGTCCTCAATTATTGGCGGTTTATTTTCGGGCCTCGACAGAAAAGTGGCGGCGGAATACTCCTTTGTGGCCGCTGTACCCATCATGATCGCAGCTACTTCGTACGATCTTTTCAAGGAATGGCATTTGCTGGCGTTCTCCGATCTGGGCTTTTTCGCGGTGGGCTTCGTTGTCTCCTTTGTTTCTGCCACTCTGGCCGTGAAGACTTTCATCAGTCTCGTGCAGCGTTGGTCTTTAGCACCGTACGCGTGGTACCGGTTGGCTATCGCCCCTTTGATTTATTTCCTGATGATCAAGTAGAGATTCGAGAGAAAACCAGGCCGTCCAAGGGGAAAGCACTTTGGATAAGGGCAGTAGCGCGGAGGAACCAAATCTATGGAAATTGATGGGGATTATAGACAGGTGCTGCGCGGCATAAACCTTTAGCGTCTGCCGCTCGGGACAAGAGGAGGAAGGGAGTCTAAGTGCAGTTAACTCAAGATTCCGATTGCTTGCCGAGATTGTCGCTGAATACGTCCGCGTACTTCAAGATCCAATCAATGGCCGCGTCCATTCCGAGGTCTCTGCCTGCTTTCTCCGACTCGATCCATTTGTGGCGCTCTATTTCGCGCCGTTGAATCTCCAAGTATTCCTTCAGGTCCATTTCAACACCGGCGTGCATCTCCGTTGTCGATGCCTCTCGATTCGTGTATGATCGAGCATGCTCATTGTTAGTCACTTGCATCCTTTATGTCAAGTCCAATCTGAAGGTAAGCAGCACCACGCGGGGGCTTTTGATGACCAATCCATTGGTAGAGCTGAGTTTCCTTGGACAATCTGTTTGGTATGACAACCTCGGCCGCGAATTGTTGCGGTCAGGCATGCTGGGTAGGCTTGTGCATGAGGACGGAGTCCGAGGGGTAACTTCCAACCCGACCATATTCCAAAAAGCGATTTCCAGCGAAAAGACCTACGACAATGATTTGCACGTCTTGGTGGACCAGGGCAGAGATGTAGAGGCCATTTACGAGAGCTTGGCTATAGAAGACATCCGTGAGGCCGCGGACCTGCTAAAGGGAGTTTACGACGAAACCTCAGGCATGGACGGCTATGTGAGCCTGGAAGTCTCTCCACGACTTGCCTACGACACGGCGGGAACTTTGGAGCAGGTGAGGCGCCTATTCGAGCTGGTGAACAGAAAAAACCTTATGATCAAGGTCCCGGCCACACCTCAAGGGCTGCTGGCAGTCAAGGATCTAATCGCATCCGGCATCAATATCAACATCACTCTGATCTTCTCCCTTGAACAATATCTCAATGCAGCCATGGCCTATGTGGAGGGCATGGAAGAGTGGGTGGCTTCAGGAGGCAACCCCGGCCAAATCGCTTCTGTGGCGTCGTTCTTTGTCAGCCGGGTGGACTCCATGGTTGACGAAAGGCTGGAGGAGATAACCGATCCCAACTTCAAGAGTCTGGCTTCAGAATTAGTGGGGAAAGCAGCCATCGCTAACGCCAAGATGGCTTATGCGCTGTTTAAGGAGATTTTCTACGGAGAGCGTTTTGCCTCCCTGAAGAGTCGCGGCGCGAGGCCCCAGAGGGTCCTTTGGGCAAGCACCAGCACCAAGAATCCTTCGTACCCTGACACCTATTATGTGGACCCTCTGATCGGGCAGGACACTGTCAACACCATGCCGCATGTCACCCTGGAGGCGTACAAGGACCACGGAACACCCGCTGTTCGCATCGAAGAAGGTGTGGATGAGGCTCGTGAGGTCTTTGGACAACTGGAGGCAATGGGCATCAACATCGGCGAAATCATGGATCAACTCCTTGAAAACGGAGTCAAAGCGTTTGCGGATTCCTACGACATGCTTCTCAAGGAGATTGAAAAAAAGAGAACCCGGCTGCTACGCGGCTGGGGCCACCGATCGGCTTCGCTGGGTGCGCTTCAGCCCCGGGTGGACGCAACGCTCGCGAGACTCGACGCGGACAAGACCACTGAGAGTCTTTGGACCGGCGACACAGCCCTGTGGGCCGGGGATCCTGATGTTCGGAGCGCGATCGGTCAGAGGCTCGGCTGGCTCCAGGCGGTCGAGACTATGATAGGCGAGAAGCAGCGCCTCAAGGACTTTGCTGACGAGATAAGGTCATCCGGGTTCACCACCGCGGTTCTCCTCGGAATGGGAGGCAGCAGTTTAGCTTCCGAAGTGTTTGCCGATTGCTTTGGCGCTGCTGACGGATATCTCGATCTAAAGGTGCTCGATACAACGGTCCCTGGCACAATTCTGGATGTGGACCGCAACCTGGATCTCAAACGGACCCTCTTTATCGTGTCCAGCAAATCGGGCGGCACCATAGAGGTGATGTCCTTGTACAAGTACTTTCGTGCAAGGATGGAGCAGGCCTTGGGACCTGACGCGGGTAAGAGCTTCATCGCAATCACGGATCCCGGAACAGGCCTTGGCAAGATGGCATCCGAACACGGATTCCGGAGGGTCTTTCTCAACCCTCCAAATATAGGGGGAAGGTTCAGTGCTTTGTCCTATTTCGGCTTGGTGCCCGCTGCTCTCATCGGGATGGAATTGGATCGTTTCTTGATGAGGGCCGCTCAGGCAGTAGAGGCCTCCGGCCCGGAGGTCCCTTCGCTGGAAAGCCCCGGCACCTGGTTGGGGGTTATAATGGGGGAGCTTGCACTGGCGGACAAAGACAAATTGACGCTCATCATCTCCCCTGCATTGAGTGGCTTCGGCACCTGGCTGGAGCAGCTCGTGGCCGAAAGCACGGGCAAGGAAGGCAGAGGTGTCATTCCGGTAGCCGGAGAACCGGTCGGTCATCCCGATGCTTACGGCCATGATCGCCTTTTCGTATACTCGCGGCTGGATGGTGACACTTCCTATGACGAGCATATTTCCGCGCTGGAGAAATCAGGGCAGCCGGTAGTAACCCAGCGATTACACTCGGCTTACGATATCGGCCGGGAGATGTTCAGGTGGGAATTTGCCACGGCTGTTGCCGGCGCGATTCTCAAGGTAAACCCTTTCGACGAGCCGAACGTCCAGGAATCTAAAGATATCACCAAGAGGCTGCTTGAAGCGTACAAGAAGGAGAACAAAATACCCGACGGCGAGAAGGTTGCGGTCGGAGATCCTGGTTTGACCTCGGCCCTGGGAAAATTTGTAGCGTCCATCAAACCGGCGGACTATGTGGCGATCAATGCTTTTATCCGGCCGAGGACCGAAAACATTGACATCCTCCAAGCCGTGAGGGAGGAGTTTAGAGACAAGTTCAAGGTTGCCACGACTTTGGGCTTCGGCCCACGATATCTGCATTCCACAGGCCAGATTCACAAAGGAGGGCCGGACAAAGGGGTGTACATATTGGTCACATCAGAGGACGAAGAGGACGTTCCTATTCCCGGAGAGCCTTATTCATTCTCCGTGCTAAAGTCCGCTCAATCTATCGGCGACTACGAGGCATTGAAAAACAAAGGCCGGCGAATCATCCGGGTGCATCTCGGAAAGGAATCGGAACTGAAGGGGCTCCTCAATGCGGTGAGGGTCGCGGGATAGTACCGATCTGGGATAAGACTTCTCCGCGGACGGCACCCGCCCTCCCAAAGCACTTTGATATTGTGGTTCGTCAGGAAGTATAATAAAGGTTCGATCCAATGGTGCAAGATGAAATCGAATTCCGAATTCAGCGCTTATCAGAAAAAAATTGAAGCTATTGACAATGTTATACTGTGCGTTGCAGAGGCTGAGAGAATGGTGAGGGAAATCGGGAGATCTCTGGTCTCCGAGATCGGGCCTGCTTCAACGCCGTGCCCTAGTAATGGCAAATCCGGCAAGTTTTCTTGGGGTGTACATACGCCGGGCCGGTAAGATCGGCGGCTCCTGTGGAGCCATGGAGGGGGTAATTACGGCTGCGCATTGAAAATGGCAATTCGCTGTGGGGTTTCGCGCTCGCGTAAAGAGCCAACCAGAACTACCGGCAAGATGCAGGCGCTACGAAGGTTGGGCTTCGCGCTCGCGTAAAGACCAGGCGGTATCCCAGGGCCTTGCGCTTGCCGGCCAATCTCTGCGAAGCGATTGTCTCAATTTCAGTGCTTCGTCGTACGGTCGCAGATTGTGAACCGGATTCATATAGTCGCTGCGAATTGCTATCAGGGGGAGAGTAACCATGAAAGTACTGTTGTTGTATCCGGATTTGCCGCTTTCATTGATGTCTTTTTCCAAGAGTTGCAACAACATCGGAGCCAAGTCCTTCACCCCACCGCTGGGGCTAATTACCATCGCGGCCATGTTGCCGGAAGATTGGGAACCGAAACTTGTCGATCTCAATTGCACCGATCTGTCGGAAGCGGACTGGAAATGGGCGGACGTCGTCCTAATTTCGGGAATGATTCTCCAAAGCCAGGGTATGTTGGCTCTTGTACGTGAAGCCAAGTCGCGAGGAAAATTTGTGGTCTGCGGCGGGGCATACGTGACCTCTGTCCCTGAGCCGGTGTTGGAGGCGGGAGCGGATGTGCTCGTCCGCGGGGAGGCCGAGACTATCCGCGAAGAAATATTGGAGGCCATAACAGCCAGGCAAACCGGAAAAGTGATCCAAGCTCCTGACAAGCCGGACGTTACCACATCCCCAACTCCTCGGTACGACCTACTGAACCTCTCCAACTACCTTTCCATGGCCGTACAGACATCTCGAGGATGTCCTTTTGAATGCGAATTCTGCGACGTTGTGAATCTCTATGGCAGGAAAATGCGCTACAAAACTCCTGACCAAGTGGTTGCGGAACTGGAATCGCTCCATCGTCTCGGCTGGACGGGCCTGGTATTCGTAAGTGATGACAACTTCATAGGTAGCAAATCCCGCGCTCAGCCCATTCTACGGGAGATCGTCGCATGGAGCAAATCTCGAGGCGAGCCCTTCTCATTCGCAACCCAGGCATCCATCAATCTGGGCCAGGACCCCGATCTGATCGATCTTATGACCGAAGCGAATTTTTCCTATGTGCTCGTTGGGGTGGAATCGCCTGATCAGGCGGTCCTGGCCCGCAACCGCAAGATGCAAAACATTGACAACCCGGTCGTGGACTCGCTCCACGCCTTGAACGACCGCGGGCTGACAGTAATTGCGAGCTTTGTTATCGGATTCGACGGCGAGGAATCGGGAGTCCAGCAACGTATTCTGGACCTTGTACAAGCTGCGGGCCTTGGGCTGGTATTCGTCAACGTCTTGCAAGCCCTGCCGAACACCAAGCTATGGAATCGATTGCTGGAAGAAGGCAGGCTTCGGCCCGAAATTACCAGTGGGGAGACCCTGGCTTCGCGGATGAATTTTGTTCCGAGTCGCCCTGTGGAAGAGATAATGCAGGAGTGGGCCGACGCATGGGCCCAATTGTACGAGCCGAACGGCTGTCTGGAGCGAATATCCCGCTCCTGTCTGTCCATGCGACCTACTCGTCGGGCAATGGGGATGGAGCCGGCCGATCCTTCCACCAACGCCCGTAAGAATCCGAGCACCCCGTGGAACAAAAGGATGCAGAACCTGACGATCTTCAGCAAGCTTATCCAAATGCTGGGACTGCGTCCCTCAACCGCGGTCCAATTCTGGAGAAAAATTTTCGTGGTGCGAAAGAAGAACCCGAGCAGGCTGGTCCGATACCTGGAGAATTGCTCCTTCGCCGCTAATATGTTCATGCTCCGTGACGAGATCCGCAAACGAAGCGCCACGGGTGCGTGACGTTAGAAATGCTTTCAAAACCTGCGAGTTACCATGATGGATTGGTCGCAAGCCGGGCGACTGGCGACCACCGCGGCTCTTTGGATTGTCTGGTGTGTGGTCCATTCTCTTCTGAATAGCGAAGGCCCCATAGGCAAAACCCGCGTTGTAAGCCACTACCTCGGTCCGTACTATCGGCTGATTTACAGTGTTGTGGCGGTGGCCACGTTGGCTTTGGTGTGGTGGCTCATTCCTAGGGAAGGCGAAACGAGTATCTGGCACTGGCACGGACCGTTCCGATGGGCACAGCTATCCTTGTGGGTGGTTGCTGCCGTAATGTTCTACCTATCCTTCAGATGGATCAACATATGGCGCTTCCTGGGCTTGAGTGCCCTGGGGATCGGTTCGCGACCGCGTGCGAGTGAAACCGAGCTTGTCACCTGGGGAATTTATGGAGTTGTACGCCATCCGCAATTCCTGGCCGGTCTCATACTCCTATGGAGCCGAAACCTGAACGACACCGCTCTGGTCACCAATATAGCGCTGTCCCTTTATTTGATAATCGGCGCGCGAATCGAGGAAAAGAGGCTCCTGGCGAAGTTAGGTGACGAGTATCGGAAGTACAGATCCGAAGTGCCGGGATTCATACCGAGGTTATTTCGCCCGACCTGACACGGATGTTTCGATCGCACTTATAGCTTGAGTGCCGCTCCGACAATACCGTATCTGGAGTTGGTGTTTACTCCTTCCACGAGGCGAAGACCGGCTTTACACAAAGCCTCGACAAATTCGGTTGCGTAGAAGCGGTCTTCGGTCGGATGGCGAAGCATGCGCTTGAGGAGAAAGTTCGCGTACAGGGGCGGGAAAATCTCCTCAAAATAGAATATACCGCCCTTTTTCAGTACCCTGCCGATCTCTCGGATGCAACGGCGCCAATCCAGGACATGGTGGATGATGCCAAAGTTGACCACCGCGCCAAAAGCATTGTCCGAGAAGGGCAGGTCCTGCGCGTCGCCAACGTAAAAGCCGATTGATTGCCGGAATCGGGCGGGAAGGTTCCTGTATGCGCGGCGGATTAGGATTTCTTCCAGATCGAAAGCGGTTACTCGCTTGAAGCCCATTTTTTCCACCAAGAGTTGCGCTCCCTTGCCCAAACCGCAGCCGACCTCCAGTGCATTATCCACCGGCGCGTTCCCGGTCAGTCGAATCCACTTGTCCATTTCGCGTTTCAGGAAGAAGACTCGAACAGGGCTGTATATCCAGACCCGTTCGGGCCAATTCATGAGCATTTGTTCCTTCTTGGATTGATCTGTGCCGACCATCTTTATTACCTGATAGACGCTCCGAGGCTCTGAGGATTCCCATCAAAAGGGAAAGTAGATGGACAGAACGGCAAGCACGAGGAACGCCGCGGGCATGTAGCTGGCACTGTTGAACAGTGAGGCGGCCGCGTTTTCGCCGGGATTGTAATACAGTGTTCGCGCTGGCTCCAAAAGGAGCTTCCAGCCAAGGACCACAGCCCCCAAGGGATAGATCCATCTGAGTCCGGAACCGGCAACCCAGTAAACGGCTATGCCGCCGAACGCCGCCATGGAAACCGCGGCAACGATCCTGAAAACTGACTCCCGGACCCCTTTCACGGTCAGGGTAGTCCGGGCCGAGACTCGCTGGTCCGCCTCCATGTCCACAATGTCATTGGGAATGTTCTGGCCCCCGACCTCCCACGCGGCGAGCCAAAGAAAAAGGACCGCAACAAATCCCATAGGAGCGGAGGGGGTCACAGCGTAAACCCCTGCGAGCCCTCCGGTGGCCTTCACAATTGCAGACGGTATTACCTTGAGATGGGTGATCCGCAAAAGTTTGCAGTACACGATTTCCAGGGTAGCAGACCCTACAAAGAGGGCCGCGCAGAAAGGATTGAGCCACCAAGCTCCCGCGAGTGCCACCAAAGCCCACGAACTGAACCAGGCAAGGCCGCTCCGGAATGGGATCAATCCCTGGGCCAACGGATGCCTGACCATGATTTCATCAACACGACGCGTGTCTTCCAGATCTTTCGTGGCGGACAGTCTTTCCTTGTCCACGTGAAAATCCACCAGATCGTTCAGGGCGTAGACCGCGGTGTAACCGGCGAAAGCGGTGATCAACCCAACAATTACCACTGACGGTGGCGGGAAATGCCCCAAACACAATAACGCAGCCATTGCAGGGGTTGCCAAATCCAGCAGGCCGTGAGGAGTCCGGGAGAGCCCGAATAGCAGTTTCAATTTCGCAACCGTCACACGGGTTCGGGGTTCTGCAAGTTCACCGACGGCCTGTTGTCTCATGGACGCTCCGTGGGAGGGTTCGGTTCGGGCCGATCCGTACCGATTTGTGCGGTATGGTCGCTCTAGTTGTGGCTATACGGAAAGGTCAGTTTTCCGCCGAGAAAACCAATGTACGTTGCCAGGCCAGCCAGTATGAATGTGGCTGCGAGGTAAAACATCACAAAAGAATCACCGATGCGAAGCGGATCGACCACCAGAAAAGTCCTTACACAAAATGAAATAGGGGCCACAAACAGTGCGATCCACGCAAGCCTGCGCTTCATAAGGATTATGGGCGAATCAACCAGGTCGTAGTTGATCCACCAAGTGAAATAGCCCGTGACCATGGCGGCAGGAATGGTCAATAAACCGACAAGCAAGCAACAATACGCAACCCATTCCGTTCGAGAAGAGCCGGTTGCCAGAGCGAGCACATAGAAAACCGGCGCAGCGGAAAGCATGCCAACGGGATAATGGACTACCGCGGGATGAGGATGTCTCCTGAAAAACGGCCGCCGGTCCAACCATGCCTCGATCCTTCCTTTTAATCCCGCGGATGGCTCTTCGGCACGGTGGACGTAATTGCCCACCAAAAGAACGCGTTCGAAAACTTCCAACCCGTGTGGAGCGCCTTGAATCTCATTGGTCAGGTCCTGACCGGCCTGATGGCGCTTCATATGACTGCCGCGAATCCATCTCTTGCTGCCGGAAACGTCGTATACCTTGTCATTAACCGCTACCAGCGCAGGCTTCCCTCCCTCACCATTCTGCTCCGCCAATTGCTCAGGGTAATAATCTTTCATTGCAGTCTTTCCCTTTTCGCCAGGCTAAGACAACTTGCATGCAATCGCTCTTACATAATTCAACCCCGGCCGCCGCGGGGCAACCGCAAAACCGTGGCTGCTCACAATGTCGGCGGGTTCTACCACTGAGGTATACACCCGCACAACAGCCGCCGGTTTGATCCGGCCGGAAATGTTATCCGTGTGGGTGTAAAGGTTTGGACGCGCTTAGCGCAATAGAAACAGTGGCCGCATTAAGCGATGACTCTGAAAATTGACTCAGAATCTGCCTTTTCTAATGCATCAAATCAGGGCACGTAATTTCCAGCAATTCTCACTGGCAGGTTGGGTTGCTTCAAAGGGTTCGTCCAACTTGTGCCGTTCCCGGGCGTCCTTGAGTATCCGTTGAGGCTTAAGACTAAAGCAGTCGCAAGCATCATCCGAATTGTCCGAGACAACTGTTACAATCATTTGGGCGCTGTCATCAGTGTAGATTGCCTGTTTGCCAACAAAGATGAGGGGATAACGCGGGTTGCCGGATCGCTCTCCTTTTTCCAATTTCTCGGCCTTCTTGGTTACCTGTGGGCTCGGTTCCGGAGAACATCCCGAGCAACTTTTGCATCCTGCCATGACCATTCTCCTGCACAAGGGCTTTGTATCGTTAAGGTTAAAAGTTTGCCCGCGGTCTGTCAAGTGGGCAGGCTTTCCGCCTCCTCGATCGCGAGAAACAACGTTACGGTCTGTCACGGTTTGGAGGATAGTATATTGATTTCCTCGATGGAGCTATCCTCAAATTCAGCCAATACCGCCTTGGTGATAGGATTCTCTATCGCCTCATGTCTTAGGGCCCGGTCCAGATCGGTTTGGCCGTCAGCCTGAACCGAATAGGGTTTTTGGGTATCCAGAGAAGTTTCCTGCGCCAGAGTCAGGATCTTGAGTTTTGCGTCTCCGAAGAATTCCTCGAATATTTCCATAACTTGTGGCTTGGTTTTTAATTTGCTTTCGAATTCTTCTTTGTAGAATGCTTTGTGAAAACCGATCTCCACTTCCGTGGGCCCGAATGAAATGAGGTTCCCGTGGTCCATGATGGCTCGCAGGAACCCGTCCGCCCCTGACTCGCTCAATCGGTCCTTCAGACTTGCCCAGACTTCGTCCGGATTGCCCGCGGGCACGGGTACAACTCTGGTTATGGTGAACGAGTCCGTGGGGGGTTCCTGCACATCTTCCTCAGGCTCAAACCGTTTAGTCTCCGGTTTGTTCGGGACAGCGGCTTTGTCGCTTGCAGGCCCCTTCGATTTGACACGAGCAGGCGGCTCGATCGCGCTTCTAGCTTCGGGACGTGCAGCGCCTGTTCCGGCTGTGGCGCTGGAATCAATGATATGGATTATCTCCGAGAGGTCCTTTAGGCTCGGTGCGTAAGCCATCTTTAGCGCCAGCATCTCTACCGCGACCGAAGGATTGCCCGAGCGCTTCACCTCGGCTTCGCTGCGAAGCACAATGCTGAACAGGTTCTGGAGTTCTTCTCCCGAGGTTTTGGAGGCCAGGGCTTCCATTTCTTCCACTTCAGAGGGCGGAGCGTCTACCATGCCGTCGGGCCGAGCGCTCTTCGGCACAGCCGCAACCATAATCAGATTCCTCAAGTACTGAATCATATCCAGGACAAACTGTTCCGGGTCATAACCCTCCTGAAAGATTTCGTGAATCAAACCCAGAGCTGAAGCGCGATCCCGATCGAGAATTGAACCCATTAAACGGCCGAAACAGTTGCGGCCTGCAATTCCAAGGATTCCTACCACATCGTCCGAAGTTATCCGTTCGGCGCCGAACGCTATCACCTGGTCGAGTAGGCTCAGAGCGTCTCTGAACGAACCCTGTGCTTCTCTGGCAATAAGAGCCAGGGCCTCTTCATCCGCTTCAATACCTTCTTGGGCAAGAATCCCCGACATGCCAGAGATGATATCCCGCATGGTAATGGTCTTGAAATTGAACCGCTGGCACCGAGAATTGATCGTGGGCGGGACTTTGTGCGCCTCAGTGGTGGCGAAGATGAACTTCGCATGCGCGGGCGGTTCTTCGAGGGTCTTTAGCAACGCATTGAATGCGTTGATGGAAATCATGTGAACTTCGTCGATGATAATGATCTTGTACGGTGAACTGACAGGGGGATATTTTATGTTCTCGTTAATTTCCCTAATATTTTCCACGGAAGTATGAGAAGCCCCGTCAATCTCCTGAACGTCCACACTAATGCCCGAGCCGATCTCCTTGCACGAAGAGCACTCGTTGCACGGATCGGTCTGTCCTTCTTGCCGGCCGGAGCAGTTCAGGGCTTTTGCAAGAATCCGGGCCACGGTGGTTTTGCCGACTCCTCTCACCCCGCAAAACAGAAAAGCGTGCGCTACGCGGCCTGAAAGAATAGAGTTCTGGAGCGTCTTTACAACGTGGTCCTGACCCACCACGTCACTGAATGTGCTTGGCCTGTATTTTCGAGCTAAAACGAGATAAGAAGGCATGCTTGTGAGACATCCGATTGGAAGGGAAACGACCGTGACCGGTGATCGGGTTTGGGGGCCGATCCCCGAGATTACTTCCGCTGCTTCCTCCCGGACCTGACGGGTTCAGTAACTCCAGATCGCCCTCTCCCGGTCACCGGCGACGGCCGCTTCCTCGGCGACGTCGGGAAGGATTCATCGTTACACCTAGAACATAGCTTGTACCAGATCATTGCAGACCGCGTCAAGGGTTCAAACGCGAATCATCGGAAAGCGCCTTCTGAAAAAACGGCTGCGGGCATGGCTACGAGGCGTCTTTGCACCAAAAGCCTTTTCCCATTCACTGTTCATGGATGAATTTCGGGGGCAGAGCGCCTTTGTTGGCAAAGGTCAGATCGGGGAGTACGATCAGTGTGGAGGTTCCATGAGCGAGGATGCGACCGTCCTGGTCGGTCACCTCGGCTTTGCCCAGCCCAAGGGTTTTCCCGAGTTTGATCCGCTTTCCTCGCGCAATTAGCTTGCCGTCAGAACATGGGGCCAGGTAGTTGAGCTTCAGGTCCACGGACGTCATCCCCGTATTCTCATCAACTTCCGGGTATACCGCCCAAAACGTGGCCGCGTCTACGATTGACGAGAAAACCCCGCCATGAACAAATCCGAAGGGCTGAAGGTGCTTTGCTTTTTCGACCACGATTTCCAGCAGCGAACTACCGATGTCGAATTCGACAAGCTTCATTGACAACAATTGGAAGTATGGCGATTCATTTACCCCGGCCCGGATCATTTCTGCATACTGCGGATTAATTCTACGCATCCTGCTTCCTTTCCTTTAAATGTACCGGTTGCTAAAAGCAGCGTCCAAACGACTATGAGGAGACCCACCAGAGCACGCCGGTGCGGGAAAATTGGGCGACCTGTCCGCAGCGGGTGCCACTGCTGGCTTGCCCAGCAGTGTTTTGCGTGTGGGCACTGCTGGGCAAGCCAGCAGTGGCACCCAAGCAATGGCCTTCCTTCGTTGGATGTTTAAAAAAACGTCTGTTAGCATTTGAACTTAACAGACAATGCGAAGATTCAAGTCCCAAAAAACTTCATGATCCGTCTCCCCTGTCCGCCGGTCGATGATGTTTTCCTAAAAGAACCTCATTCTGGCTCCGACCCTTTCGTCCAGTCGTGTTATCCCTTCCTGCTGTGCCATCCCGATAGCCTCGACGTATTCTTGATGATTGACCGACCGGTTGATTTCCGGCTGATCAAAGGCTCGACCGCATGGCCTATATTGATCCATGATATTAACGTACGTGTTTGCGGAGACCTCTTTGGCAAGGAATCTCATGGCTTCACGGGTCCCGGCAAGCTCGTTGGGCATCACCAGATGGCGGACCAGGAGCCCTCGCGTGGCGATTCCACGGCTGTCAAGCTCAAGGTCCCCCACCTGCCTGTGCATCTCCAGAATAGCGTGGTGCACGATTTCAGGATAGTCCTCCGCGTCCATCATATCCTTGCAGATCTTCGGGTCCATGAATTTGATATCCGGCATGTAAATGTCTACCACTCCATCGAGAAGTTGCAGAGTTTCGACGGAATCGTACCCCCCTGTGTTGTACACGAGCGGGACTTGGAGACCATTTCCAGCCGCCCAGTTTACCGCTTCGAGGATCTGCGGAACAACGTGCGAGGGTGTCACGAAGTTGATGTTGTGGCATCCCATGCGCTGCAGGCCCAGCATAACCCCTCCAAGGGTCGGGGTATCCACATCTTCGCCTTCCATGAGGTGGCTGATTTCGTAGTTCTGGCAAAAAACACACTTGAGGTTGCAGGAGGTAAAGAAAATGGTTCCTGAGCCTCCGGAGCCTACAAGTGGCGACTCTTCTCCGAAATGAGGGTTGGCCGAAGAGGCCTTAGCAAGTTTTCCGATGCCGCAGAATCCGGTCTCGTCTTCCAGCCGGTTCACACGGCAGTTTCTAGGACACACGTAACAGTCTTTGAGCATCTCCCGCGCTTTTTCAACCTTCGCAGACAGAGCGCCCGCCCTGAGCGTCCGCAGGTAAACAGGTTCAAACATCAAGGTTGCTCCGCGATGGTATTGCGTCGGACAGGCTTATCGCCTGTTTCGATTCGTATTCCACCGATTTCAGCAACAGGCCGTGTGGAGGCGCGGTCGGCCCTGATTGAGACCGATCGCACGATTCAAGTATGTGCAAGAAGTCCTCGGGCTGAATCCTTTTCCTACCCACCATTACCAGTGTGCCCACTATGGACCGGACCATGTACCTGAGGAACCCTGAAGCACAAATAGTGAATTCTAGAATACAGTGACTTGCATTTCCATCCCATCGCGCGAGGAGAACTTCCCTGACGGTCGAGGTAGTGCCGTCGGTTGGGGACCCGAATGCTGCAAAATCGTGGCTTCCCACCAGGTGTGCCGCTGCCGCTGCCATCAAGGATGAGTCGAGTGGCAAAGGGATGTGCCATGAGTAGAGGCGTAACAGGGGTGACCGGAGAGGACGATTCAGAATCTGATATACATAGGTCTTCGAGTGCGCGGAATGCCGTGCGTGAAAATCATCGGCCGCGTGCTCCAGGCTTCGCACTGCAATGTCCGGGGGCAGCAAGGCATTGCATGCCCTCCAAAGCTCCTCCGGAGTATGAGACCAATCCGTCGAAAAGTGAGCCACCTGCCCTACAGCGTGGACGCCCGCATCAGTCCGTCCGGAACCGTGCACTCGGGTCGCCTTGCCCACTATACGCTCCAGGGTTTTCTCCATCTGCCCTTGAATCGTGGGAAGGTCCTTCTGCAACTGCCAGCCGTGGTAAGCCGTCCCATCATATTCCACGACTGCTTTGAACTTGTTCATGATATTAGGAGCGCTTATAAGCTATCGCCAAATTCTGATAAGGAATCGCAAATTGGCTTTGTGGGACCTGTAAAGGCACTGGATGGAGACTCTCTCAAAACCTTAAACTGTAGGAGGCCGGTGTAGGGGCGCTTCGAGAAGCGCCCTGATTGCGGGCGGTCCACGAACCGCCCCTACAACTACCACATGTGACGACGGTTGCAGGAGATTTTCCAGTTTTGAGACGGTCTCTATGCTGTGCCCTTACTGATTGAGATCAGTTGACTTTCCTTTGCACTGGCTATGTCCCGACAAGCCCTGCCTAGAATCGCCAGGTTGGCGTCAGGTCAGTTCTTCTCGCCGGCTACGATATCAAGGAAATACTTGTGCAGACGATCATCCGCTGTCAATTCAGGATGGAACGACGTGACGAGAACATGTCCCTGCTTTGCGGCAACTATCCTTCCGTCAGCCAGGCGGCAGAGCACATCCACCTTGGGTCCCACCTCTTTTATTACCGGGGCCCTGATAAAGACCCCGTGGAATCCTCCCCCTTCTATCCCTCGGATTTCCAGATCCGCCTCGAAGCTGTCCACTTGACGGCCAAAAGCGTTTCGCTCGACCACCATGTCCATGATACCCAGGAGCGGCTGATCCATTCCCACATCTTTGGCAAGGAAAACCAACCCGCCACACGTCCCCCACACGGGGATGGCATCGGCCAGTCTTCGTAGCGCATCAAGAAGGCCGAACCTCGCGGCTAGCTTGCCTATGGTAGTGCTTTCCCCTCCGGGTATGATTAATCCGTCCAGCCCTTCCAGATGCTCCGGTAATCTCACCTCGCGAGGCTCAACGCCGAGTCGCCTTAGAACCGCGCAGTGCTCCTCAAAATCTCCTTGCAGCGCCAGAACTCCGATCCTCATCCGATTTCTACCAACCCCGTCCGGCGAGTCTCGCATTTTGCGGCAGCTCGGTCACACCGATGCCTACCATGGCTTCGCCGAGCCCTTTGCTGACATCCGCGAGGATCTTGGGATCACTGTAATGTGTTACCGCTTCGACAATTGCCTTGCCACGGAGCGCAGGATTGCCGCTCTTGAATATGCCTGATCCGACGAATACGCCATCCACTCCGAGTTGCATCATAAGGGCCGCGTCCGCGGGAGTGGCCACTCCTCCTGCGGCAAAATTGACCACCGGCAGCCTCCCTTTCTCAGCCGTCTCCTTCACCAACTCGAAAGGAGCCCCGATCTCCTTTGAGTAAGCCATCAATTCATCCGGCCGCATGTTCGTCAGCCGCCTAATCTCACCGATAACAGCCCTGGCGTGCCGCACAGCCTCGACGACATCACCTGTGCCCGCTTCGCCCTTGGTCCGGATCATTGCAGCGCCCTCGCCGATGCGTCTCAGGGCCTCGCCGAGATTCCTGCATCCACAAACAAACGGCACTTTGAAAGCAGACTTTTCGATGTGATGCTGTTCATCCGCGGGCGTGAGGACCTCGCTTTCGTCGATGTAGTCGACGCCAATGGCCTCCAATATCTGGGCTTCCACGAAATGGCCGATGCGGCACTTTGCCATCACAGGAATCGTTACGGCTTTCATTATTT
Organism: Desulfomonile tiedjei; assembly: GCA_016212925.1. Lineage (NCBI taxonomy): Bacteria > Pseudomonadati > Thermodesulfobacteriota > Desulfomonilia > Desulfomonilales > Desulfomonilaceae > Desulfomonile > Desulfomonile tiedjei. Next base: position 410,364 of record JACRDF010000047.1, on the reverse strand, counting down.
CCAGGATGAGGCCGGGATCGCTCATGCGGGCAACTCCGCCGTGGGCTCGGATGTCCGCGGGGACCCTCTCCAGGGCCATTACCGCGCACGCGCCGGCTTCTTCCGCGATCCGGGCATGCTCCGGAGTGACCACATCCATGATTACACCGCCCTTGAGCATCTGGGCGTGACCTCGTTTAACTGTTTCTGTCCCGGTTTCCATCTAATTTCTCCCGACTTTATCTCGATTAAAGGAGTCCGTCCCCCAAGAGGGAATTAATCCACTTAGTATAGCACGTAAATTGTACAAACGCAGGGTTATGATGGCAAGAAGCGATCTGGCGGTGGAAGAAAAGAGTTTGGGATACGCAACCGCCATTGGATTTCACAAGGATAACGGCAAAGCCCGGTTGGGGATTCGCATTCTCCCTGCTTTGGGCCTCTCTTTTTTTGCTAACGCGAATATTGATCGGCCCGCACAATCGTTCGGTATTTTGAAAAAATATATTGACACCCAATTGTTGTTCCTCGTAATCTGTTTTTAGAGCCAATTTTTGTTTTCCCAGAGGGGGACTGGGAGCGAAAAAATTGAGATATGTGGCCTCGGGCTAGGCAAAGGTGGGCAAGCAGTAACCACCTGAACAGTCATCCTTGCTACGACCATTTTGCAGATTTCCAGGCGTTTTCTTCCAAATCATAGGGCAACCCTCACAGATCACAGCCAACGGGCTGCCAATTGTACGCATGGCCCACAATTAGTCTCGGAACCGGTACAACGCAACCAAACATGCAGAGGGCAAACCTAGTATACGGGCAACCTCAATTTATTCGAGGAACACCTTGTTGATGAATTCGGTTTTATCGAGCTTGACCGCGGCTTCTTCAAATTGTTTGAGGGAGAATGCGCAAATGGTGTCCAACATCAGAATGGAGAGTTCAAATCAGTCGTGCTTCGGGAAACCTGTTTGAGGAGACAATTTCGTAGCTCGCGAATTAGTGAGGGATGGGGGGAAACATGAAAAAAGCCTGTGTATTGGCGCTATTTGTGACCTTTTTTGCCGCCCCGGTGCTCGCCGGGGAAATTTGGGGAATCGTAAGACTAAACGGGGTTCCCCAGAAAGATCTAGTCGTCATCATTTCCCGTAATGCTCAAAAATTGGAACTGGCACGAACGGATATGTTCGGCTTGTACAGCGTGTTTGCTAATGTACGAGGAGAGTGTCAACTGGAGGTAACCAGAGGACCCAATGAAGGGAGTCCTGCGATCCACCGCAAAACCATTTCGTCATATTCGAGACCTGTCCGATGTGATGTTCATTTGATACCGGAAACGTTGACTATTTCATCGGGGAGGTGAGCATGAGCGCAGACAATGATGGTTGCAAGCAGAGGGACTTTTGGGACAGGCTTGAGGGCGTATCCAGGATATTGAGCGCCATACTGTTACCCTTGGTCCTGTTTGTGATGGGCGTTTGGGTCAACAACACGATGGAGAAGCAGAGGCAGGATGAAACAAAATCAATGGAAGCCCAGAAGCAGCGAGAAGAGAAACACCGGCTCTTTTCCCAAATCATGAGCCAAAGAGAAAGTGCCGATAGCGCTCTTCGCAAGGACATGTTCCAACAGATAATTCAATCCGTGGTCGGGAAAAAGGACGACAAAATGAGGGTCAGCGATGAGATCCTAAAGCTCGAGCTTTTGGCCCAGAACTTTCACGATTCTATTGATCTCAGAGCGCTTTTTTATGACGTTCAACGACAGCTTCTCTCAAAGAGTGACGAAGGAAAAGACGATGAACAGCTGAAAGCTCGCCTGAAAAGCGTTGCGGAGGAAATAAGAAAAAGGCAGTTCTCTGTCTTGGAACAAGGAGGAAATACTGCCGATTTCACAGTTGATCTGACTCAGGTACAGGACGTAAATGAGGGATACGGTCAGCCCCTCGTTCTAAGTCTGGAGGGCAAAAGCGCCGCAGATGGTGAAAGCCCCACAAGTGAATATCTCATGCTTGGCATTGGGGAAAAAAAGGAAAGGAAGTTTGTCCGGACTCAAGTGTTAAGGAAAAATGAGAAGACCGAGGAACTTGAGGTCAGATTGCAGATCATTACGCGCAACGAAGACAAGACTGTGGACTTGCAGGGTGCGGAAATGTGGGTGGGTTTCTATGACTTCCCGATGATCGACAATATTCGTCTTAGGAACAGTGACCAGCGGTGTGCGGTGGTCTTGAACCATTTCGAAAAAAGTGACAAATCTAAGAAAGGCGATAACTCTGAAAAAGGTCTTGCGAAGATCAGCGTGGTGGTCTTCCCTGGCTGCCGCGCCAGCTTGAAGGAGAAAGCCTATTATGAGGAATACCTTGCCAGGCTGCAATCCGTAGGGCCGGACAAATTGCCTTGGGCAAGTACTTCGCTGGAGGCGAAGTGAGGGATGTTGCCTAATTTTGACAGGTTATGGGGCCGAGATGCCCTGATGATGCTCCCGTTCTTCTGAAATCAAGGCCGGCACCTCGGTATCGATGTTGACCCGATCACTCGCTTCTTCTCTTTTCCAGATTTTGCCGATAGCCCGCATTGCGGCGAATCTTCCTGATCCGTGGGTACGCTCCTCGCGCGGGGGAATCGGCTTGCCTGTCACCTCTCCGTAAATTGCGTTAAGAATCTCCTGCATGCTGTTGAAGATGGTTTGAACTATCGCGGGATCCATATCGAAATCGCCTATTGGTGTGCGCCCTCTCTCCAGCGTATCTTCGGCGATGTTGTATGCGGCTACTACGCTACGAATAATGTTCTTCTTCCGATGAATCTCCCGCCACGCGATCCATGAAGCGAAAAGGGAAATCATCCCGAAGAGAACGCACATGACAAATACGATTACGTTAAAGTATTTTATCGTTATATCCAGCAAGTTCATGGTTTCCATGGAACACTCCTTGGGTGGGCGCACCACGGGGATGTTGTGCCCCTGATCGGGGCTTTACCCCTATCAGGAACAAAGTTCAGCGTCAACGAAATTGCACAATAGATTGTTTACCAAGGGGAAAAGGGTCTCAGGAGGGGAAACCCCGTGAGGTTTCCCCATTTGTGACAATACAGGCGCGAATAGAGAAACACTATTTTGAATGGCGTACTATTTCTTCTGTTCCTCGATCTTCTTGATTTCGTCCGTGATGAAGCTTTTGAACGAGTCATCAGGAGACATGAGATTAGCCAAATCCGCTTCCAGGTTCGATGGGCGAATCTTACAAATCCACGCGGCACCGTAGGGCTCTTCGTTCATTTTTTCAGGCTCGTCCTCGAGCAGTTCGTTGACCTCGGCTATTTCGCCGGAGATCACAGCGTAAATCCTTCCCACCCATTTGCCCGACTCAATGGAACCGTACGGCTTGCCTTGGGTCAGCTCGTCGCCTTCTTCCGGGAGGTCAACGAAGGTTATGTCACCCGCTTGCTTTGAGATAAACTCTGTTGCACCGGTGACCACCAGGTCCCCTTCCACTTTTGCCCAGAAATGATTCTTCTCGTACTTCAGGTCATCCGGAAAAACATAGCCCTCATATTCCATAGCAACCTCCTTCGCGGGTAAGACAAATATCCCGACCCAATTTTACAGTTCCACGCTCTGCCCCGTCGTCCTCTATTTGCAGCGCCTCGCGGGATTATCTCTTTCATTCCAAGGGATATTCCGAAGGTCTCCTGCTTTGTTAGCCCTCGACGATTTTCAAAAGTTCTGAAGGTTTTACCCGGTTGAGCTTAAATCCGAGTTCCTGCGAAGACAGCCCTAGTGCCAGCCCCAGGATCTGGGGATAATAGACCACCGGAACTTTCAGGTCAAGGCCGGCTTCCTTAAAGATCTTTTTCTGTTGGCCCTCATACATGACGTTGCAGAACGGACACACGAGAACCAGCGCCTGCGCTTCCGTCTCGGCCACATCCTGAAGTTTTATGCTTGCCAGCGCATTGGCCACTTCTTCGGAGATCCCTAAAACCCCGCCCCCGCAGCATTCCTTCAACGAGGGATAGTCCACCGAACGAGCACCGGTGGCTGCGATGAGTTCCGCCAATGTTGCGGGAACATCGGGGGAATCAAAACCAACGGTCAATTCTGAGGGTTTAAGATAGTGGCAGCCGTAATGCGGAGCCAGAACCACTCCGTCGAGCGGCTTTGTCACGGCGCTTCTTATCCCGGCCGGGCCGACTTCCTCCCAGAGGAGCCTCATATAATGCCTGACCCGGACCGGTCCCTCATACCGGAGGCCCACTGCCGCAAGCCGTTCATTCACCATGGCCTTGGTTTCCGGATCGGTCTCCAGAGTATGGGCAGTTTCGGCCAGGGTCCCTGCGCAAGCGTTGCAGAGCGCGCAAATCTCCAGGCCCTCTCTTTCGGCTAAAGCCAAGTTCCTTGCCGCGGCAACCAGGGTGTCCTCCGCATCGAGAGACTTCAGAGGGAATCCGCAGCATCCGAAAGACTCCAGGTCCCGGAACTTGATACCCAACCTCTCCGCGGTGAGCCTTGCAGCCAATTCATAGTTCAAATTTCTCACCGGGACCGTGCATCCCAGGTACAAAAGCGCTTCCATCAGGTACTCTTTCACTTCGACAAGTTCGCGGCACGCAAACCAAGGATTGCCGCGGTAAAAAACCTAACTTTCGGTTTCGCGTGAATGCAATAGACGTTCGTAATCTTCGGGGTGCTCCACAATGCGAGGCAGTCCCAGCTTCTCACGCTTCTCGTTCTCGAAGTCAGTAACTTCGTACAATCGGCCATGGGCTTTCAGCAATGTCTTTTGGCCGGTTAGGCCCGGCGGCACGCAGGCCTCGGCTACAGCCAGATTCTTAATAGCGAACATCACCTCGGTGAATCGGACATTTTGCGGGCACACTTCGTGACAACCGTAGCAGGACGAACACAGCCATATAAAATCGCTTTCCAGGACCTCTTTCTTCATTCCAAGGAGCGCCATGCGTATGATTTTTCTGGGATCGTACCTTTTTTCCACCACTTCGATTGGACAAGCCGCGGTGCAGGCCTTGCACCCGAAACAGGCCCGTATGCCTTCTCCGCCCCGCTGTTGTGCCACGCGGTGTTTGAAAGACGGGTCCAGTGTATTGAGGCGGATACGGCTCATCTAACAGCTCCTTTGAGCATGTGGTTTCTGAAGGTTCACAGCCGCGGGCTACTTGTTTTTTGCGAATGCCCGATCGACAGCAGCTTCCAGGTGCCGGATCGTTTGGACCAGCGTGGCGGGGGTGTTGCCCGCGACAGATGCAAACATCACCAGGTCAGGATCAATACCGGCTTCCTGGAGCGCATGCCGAGCTTGATTCGTCCTTTCGGCCGCAAGGACAGTTCCATAGACCGACGCACAGTTGCCTTTGTAGCAGCCGGCCGCGAGTACCGCTTGCGCGCCCTCCTCCATAGCCGCGAGAATGTGGCCTGGATCTATTGTTCCGGCACAAGGCACAATAATTGGGGTTATCTTCCGCCGGATGGGCATCCCCACGGACTCGAGGGCCTGCGCGGCAGACCGAGCGCACAGGAACGCTACTATCCTCTTGGCGCCTTCCCCGGTATTCGAGAGGCCCCTCCGAATCCGTTCGATCAAATCCTCCTCGCCAGCGGGCGGCTCCAGGCGAATCGCCTGCATCGGACATTCCACTGCGCAAATGCCACACCGAACGCAACTGGCAGGGTCTGCTTCCGCTCTTTTGTGAAAACTGATGGCCCCATGCGGGCAGAGGCGGACGCAGGTCAGACAAATTGTGCACCTGGCAGGATCGATCTCCGGCGGACCGGCAAGAGCGGAATTGAGAGAATCCGGGATATGCTTCTTGACAGCCAGTACGACAGCTTCAATGTCCCCGGCAATGGTCTCCGCGTCGAAAACTCCTCGCGAAGGCCCGACCGCCAATATCCCCGCTTTAGCCGTCTCCACGCCTGCAAATCGTGTCGAGTCATGCTTCAAGAAAGGGCTTGCTGCACGCGAAGAAGGTATGGCATCCACGAGCGGCCCCAAGGAGCGCGGCGGGTTGAGTCTTTCATCCACAACCAATAGATCCGGTGCAAGCTCCATCTCCAGGCCCAACAACGGGTCTTTGAAGGTCATTAAAAACTCTTCCGGACCGTCCTCAAATGCCGAGCCATCGGTATCGAACTTGAAAAAAACCGTCCCTTGTTCTCTCGATTCGCGATACAACCTTTCGAGCCCCGAAGCTGCGACCTTCAAATTCCTTGTAAAAACGTAACACTGCACCCGTTCTTCATTTTGGAGCCGCTGAATGGCTTTCAAGACCCTTGCAAATTCCGTGGGCTCGGACTCGCCCTGAAGCCCCAGCAAGAAAGCCGCATGGAACCAGTCGCCACGCCGCGGCTCCACACTGTCACCAAAGCGTTGCATACTCTCCAGATCGGAGAGAGCCATGACCCTTGGGGTTTTGGACAGCCCGTACGCATCGTACTTGGGGACTATCTCAGCGGGCTGAGCAGCCACGATGAACCCTACTCTTTCGCGGGAACGCTCACCCGCGGTCCTTAAGACCGCCTCGAATCTGCCTACAAAGCCATGGACTTCTTCCAGAACCGAACCGGCCATCACCTTGACGCTCTCACTAACCTGCGCACCGGCTTCGTTCCCGACCAGCAGCACTTCGAGGCCCTCGCGGCCAAGCCGGTTCGCCAATTCCAGTCCCGTTTGGTCGCCTCCCATGACCAGCACACGGTTGAGAACCGGTTCGCCAGGCTGAAAGGGCCGGCACAGGAAGATGGATTCAGCGAGTTGCTCGTTCACCAGGATGCTCCATTATCGGGAATTGCCCAAATACGACGAAACCGCGGCCGCCGCGCTGATGGCATGCGAAACAGTCTCACTGATCGAACGCGGCCCCTGGGTTGTGCCGGCAACGAAGACGCCCTCCTGGCCGGTGGTTACGCCTTCGCCGTCGGCGCCGAGGAATCCGTCCCGGTTGTAGGACAAGCCTGCGAGTGCCCCGAACAGGTCCGCGGCATGTGGGGAGATCCCCACGCTCAACACCACCATGTCAAATGATTCCGATAGCCGGTGGTCTTCCGGACCGTGATAGATCACTTCCGGGCTGCCGTCCGGCCCAAGGCGCACCTCGCTTGGAATCGCGCGCACCAGCCGCACTTCTCGTGCAGCTTCAGCAAGGCGGCGGTCAAAATCGCGATCGTAGGTCTGAATATCCATATAGAACATGCTGGGTTCAACTTCAGGGAAGCGGTACTTCAAGAGCCTCGCCAGTCTCATGGCGTACCCGCAGCAAACGCGCGAGCAATAGTTCCTGCCGATCTTCGCATCCCGGCTGCCCACACACTGGATAAAAGCAATGGACCGCATTCTCCGGTCACCGGGCCAATTGTCCCGCCTGAGCATGGAATCCAACTCCGGAGCCGCCACAACCCCTGGGATTCTGCCGTATCCGAATCGCGGTTTGTTGGTCGGGTCAAAGGGCTTGAAACCCGTCGCGAGGATCACAGCGGATGGATTAAGTTGAATGTCCTGAACGGCCCCATCCAATTTGACCGCGCCTGCGGTGCAAGCTTCGAGGCATGCGCGACACGAACCGTCTTTGTAAAAAAGGCACACTTCTTCATCTACTGAGAGTTGATTCGTCAGAGGGGAGCGGACCAGAGCACCTGGCACAGGGCAGTTTGCTTCGCAATCGCCGCAGTCGGTGCATTTTTCGGGGAAGATTCGCTGCGGCTTTTGAGAAACCGTCAGATCGAAGCCGCCATTGGTCTTCTCAATCTTGAAGACCTCCGCTCGGAGCAGCGAGCTGATACGGTCCGATTTCGTCACGTTTTGAAGCACATCTTCCAGCAGACACGCGCCGCATCTGCGACACCGGTCAGTGGCCTTGCACGCGAACCCGGCCACGTGGCCACCGAGAAAAGCCGACCGTTCGACAACAGTGGAGTCGATCCCCTGCCGCGCCAACTCCCACGCGCTCCAGAGGCCGGCAATACCACCGCCGATAATGGCCACTTTTTTGTGCATCTCTTTACCAGCTATTGCGGATAGACCTCAAAGAAGGCGCCGTTCCGTAAACGACACGTCAAATGGATCAGTCAGTGGAAAACCTCTTCTGATACTCGTCACGGACGACCTTCCAGGGCCGGGTCTGCAAATCGTTCCTGCTCGGCGGTACCACGGTCCTAAGAATGTCCAACCGTGATTGACTTGCCAGCCGGTTGATTATCTGAACCCAGGCGCAGTCTTTTTCCGGGTCGGTTTCGCATTTTCCCTTGTTGGGTCCGCCGCATGGGCCGTTCAATAGGCTTTTCGCGCACATGGTCACGGGGCAAATGCCGCCTGTGATTCCCAGATAGCACTGACTGCACGACTTGCAGCGCTCGGTCCAAATGCCCGCGCCTTCGGCCACGCCTATAAAAGTGGTATCCACGCCGGGAAATACAGGAGTATCGGGATAGGTTTCAGCCAGAAACTGAATGCCCGCGCCACATGCCAAGGAAACAACAGCGTCCACATGTTCGATGTGATCGCGAAAAAGGTGCAGAAATTCCCTGTCGCACTGGCGTTCCACCGTTGCAGAAACGGCGGAAAGGTTTTGGTTTTCGACCCGCGCAGCCAATCTTAGTTGCGTTGCAAGCAGGCTCGCTTCTTTTTCTCCGCCGGTCAGGCACACGGCCACGCATGTGCCGCATCCCGCGACGAGTATACGAGAATATCCCTGGGTCATTTGTCGTATATCAGCAAAAGCCTTGGGTTTGGCTACTATCACGTCAACCTCCGGGGCGGAGAACAGGCTGATTCGTCCTCTTACAGGATAGCGAACCGCTGTGAGTGTGTCAAGACGGGTCTTAGCCGGGAAAGCCAGTACCACGAGACAAAAGCACGACTCCGACCACTCCTAGTTGGCAGATATTTGTTCATTATGGAGAATACGATTCCAGTCTTGAGCCGTTGGGTTTCGATCGCTCGGCGAAGTACCGTAGCATATCCTCAGTTGATCCTGCAAATAGCAGCCTACTAGTATTTTCCAAGCCAAATTCCGAGAGTCAAGAGCACCAAAGGAAAATAGGTACAGTAGATTAGCCCGATAGCAAACGCGTAGAGCATCCGTCTAGGGAAGTGGTAGCCCGATTCCGCGAGTTGGCCCCTTGGTGGAAAGAGAAGCAGGTTGGGGAGCATGAGGAATACTGGATAAATGAGAAGGATGAGGGGAGGTTCAAAAAGATCGGGCTGGAGAGGAAACAAGGTATAGGGGAGCAAAGCCGTTATCACCATAAAGCAAAGTGGCTCCAGCACGGCAACCAGGACTATTCTTGCTATCCTGGGCCTAGTCTTAAAAGCCAAAGTGAGGATCAGCCACTTGGTCACGGCAGCAGGGATCGCGGGCAGGAAATAGGGGATACTCCCCCCAATCAGCAACCCAAGAAGTATTTTGGGATTACTGGTGTCAAAATGCCTGCCGTCGGAGTAGAAGCCGGTGGACGCTGTGATAAATGGGAATAGATGGAACCACGGAATTGCGGTCATGGTGCATGACTTTCAGTTCGATGATAGTTCAGGGGCGGCGTGTAGCCTCCGAATCAAGAAATTGGCGGGCACGGCCCGCCCTACTCCGGAATTAGCAAAATTTAGAGCGGCTGCCGTGAAGCCGCGTTAGAAGCCTAGAGATGTGGAAACTGTCTCAAAACTGACAATTTCAACACATGGTCGGTACGGCGCGGTTCGTGAACCGCCCGAAATCTGGGCGCTTCTCGAAGCGCCCCTACCCGGAAATGCGTCCATTTCAGGGTTTTGAGACACTTTCTGTGGTCTGGCGCAGCAGAGGTGCCGCTGCGATAGTCATCGAAACGCGCTCGGTCATGCCGCCAGGATCCCCCTTCATTGATTCTAGTTGTTTTAGAAGCCTTGCGACATGCCCTATGCAATGACTCGATACCTTTCTTGCTGGTCAGCCTCCGCCAGTTGGCGGAGGCTGACCAGCAAGAAAGAATATTAGGAGTTTTTGGTGAGGGGTGCGGGGAGCCCCTTTTTGCAAAAAGGGGCTCCCCGCAATGATCAAACAATCAAAGCCGCGCCGGCTTTCAAGGCGCTTGTTTTCATCATGTGGAGGACCTTGTTAGCCTCTTCCAAGGGGAAGGTATCGACAACCGTTCGGACGGGGATTTCGGCCGCGGCTTTCAGCAATTCCTCGGCATCGCAGCGGGTGGTGTTTGCCACGCTGCGGATCGTTCTCTCACCGTACACGAGGCTATAATCCATCTGAGGAATCGGGCTCATGGTGATGCCGGCCAGGGCCAGGGTACCGCCGCGGCCGAGGTCCTTCAAAGCCTGCGGCACAAGGTCGCCGGCAGGAGCGAATATTATCGAAGCATCCATCGGCCCGGGAGGGGTGTCACCCGCGGAACCCACCCAGACCGCGCTCAATTCCTCGGCAAGGTCTTGGTGCTTGCGGCTGCGAGTGACGACATGGACCTGGCAACCCATGTGAACCGCCAATTGGATCACAATATGCGCGGAATTTCCGAATCCGTATAAACCGAGCCGCCCACCGGGTTTGATCTCGCTGAGCCTCATGGCGCGGTATCCTATGACTCCGCCGCAAAGGAGCGGTGTGGCTTCCGCATCCGAGAAGACTTCCGGCACCGGAAAGGCGGATCGCTCCGGCACGACCATGTATTCCGCGTACCCGCCGTCCGCGTGGTAACCGGTGAATCGAGCCTGTTCGCACAGATTTTCCCTTTGCTCCTCGCAAAATCTGCATAAGCCGCAGCTTGAGTAGAACCACGTCACGCCAACGCGCTCTCCCGCGGAAAACCTCGTTGCCTGCGGGCCTGTCTTGTGGACACGGCCGACCACCTGGTGACCGGGCACGAGGGGCAGCCGCGGCAGTGCCAGGTCTCCTTCCACTGTATGCAAGTCCGTGTGGCAAACGCCGCACGCTTGGACCTTTATCAGTATCTCCCCTTCCGCGGCCTCCGGGACAGGAACGTCGGCCGGCCGGAGCGGACTTTCCTCAACAGGGCGTGGGTGTTCAAGCACCACCTCTCTCATTGGTTACACCTCGAACGGATCGGAACAATGCGCTCTTAAATATGCAATTTCGGCAGGAAAATTTTGGGAGTAAGCAAATCTCTCTTGAAATTCCCTGGGTTACTTAACCACTTCCGTGGAGAGCGTGGTTTTGTCCGTAAAGGTAACGACCACGGTCAGCAGAGATTTCGGATCAGACAACAGGCCGTTGTCCGCGGCGTACAAATAGAGCGTACGGCGGCCGGAAATAGGCACCTGCATCGCGCCGCCCTTTTCGTTCACTAATTTGTAGATGTTCGGGTACAACGCAACCCCCAGGAACATGACCGGCGCCTTGGGCTCGCTCGACCAGCGGACCGACGCATCGTTGCCTTTGATCTCGACTTTGGCCAGCTTCTTGTCATCGACCTGGATACTCATTATGAAAGTCCCGTCCAGGTAGCCGTCCTTTCCCGGCCTTGTCGACGTGTTGACGAGATCGGCTATGAACCCCCTGAACTCGCAGGTAATTATCCCCTTGGCTCTGGCCGGCTCTTCGCCCGAAGGCGCCACCGTGGCTGTTGTTGAAGGCGATCTCTGGACAAATTGTTGGTACGAAGAGCCGTCCGCGAGTTTCACCACAATTCTGAAGCGTTGGCTGGTCGTTGCCAGATCGCCGGGGTCAGCCGCGTACAAATACAACTGGAGCCGCTTGTCAAGGGGGATCATCACTGAGCTGTCGGACTTGTTGAGCAGGGTCGAAGGCGAATTCTGATAGGCCACACCAAGGCCCCAGCTCCCAGGTTCCGAACCGGTGCTCCATTTCCTTGGTGTCCCGTCTACGCTGCTGATTTCAATCCCTGTGATATGGCTGGGGGGGGAAACTTCAATGTCCAGACCAAAGACCGCGTCCGCTTTCCCGTCAGGCTTCAAACCCAAATAAGGCCCCACGGCGTCCGTGGAGACAAATCCAAGCCATGTTCCAAGGAAATTCACTCTGGAGGTACCGACTTTGGGTTCCTCCGCGGCCGAGGGGGCCGTGGCGGAGGCCTTCTCCACAGGGCACCACGAAAGGCCACCGTCGCTGAATTTTACCGAGATGCGGTAGTTTGTCTTTCCGGCCGCAATGCTGCCGTTGTCTGCGACGTAGAGGTTCAAATCCACCTTGTCCTTGACCTGAATTGCCACGCTGCCATCACGGTTGTTCAAAAGACGAACGGGATCGGAAGTCAGCGCTACGCCCACGGAGGGTTTGTCGCTGTTCGGCACTGTGTCCCATGCCGAAGCCACACCATCGACGTTCCTTATCTCAATTGCCGTGATTTGCTTGTCTCTGGCCTCCACGGTCAACACAAACAGCCCGTCCGCTTTGTCATCGCCCGTTATGCTCTTACCGGGACCGACGGCATCGTAATTCGAAACGCCCTTCAACACCGCGGACATCCGCACAGGATATGCACCGGCCTTGACACCGGCGTCGACCGGGGACGCGGCCGCTTCGGCTTTGACCGGCACCGTCCATGCCGACCCGTCTTTATGGCTGACTTTGACCTGGAACCTGCGGTCTGTTTGACTCAAGGCAGGGTCTTCTGTAATGAAAAGGAGCAACCCCTTGTCTTCGAGAGGATTGAGATTTAACTCCCCCCCCTTTGGGTTGACAATCTGGGCAGGGTTTTTGGCCTTGGCCACTCCCACAAATCCTATATCAGGGCTTTTGCCGCGCGTATTCCAAATCCCGGCACTCCCTGAAACAGCCTGGATTTCAATTTCGGTTATTCTTGCTTTCGAGGGCTGTGGATTCAAGGTGAGGGAAAAAACCGCATCCGGTTTACCATCAGGTATTGCAGAGGTTTTCCCGACGCGGTCCGACTTTTTCACACCCAGGAAAAGGGCCTCCCCCCGTGCGGCAATTTGGGCATGACCCCACATGGGCAGGAACATTAATATCCCCGCAAGAAGAATGGTGAAAATACGCGTGACAGATCGTACGAGCAGAAGGACCCTCCCCTCCAGCGGAAGCGCGACGTTGTCGAAACTCCTCTATATTCCGCAATCTAGTTGACAACCTTTCGGAATGTCAATCAGAAATTGTCCTTCGCGCCGGCCTGCGCGAATCTCAGAACAGCCCAAAACAGCGGCCCCGAGCAGGCTAATTCTACGGTGCATCGCTTGGTGAATCGTCTCTTTGTGTTGACACAAACAGGTCTGGAACCGTAAAATCAGCGGCCGGCCAAAGAAATTGCCGCGGGTCCCGGTGCCGCGGGGTTGCACAAAAATATTTTCACCAGAGACTAAGGTATTGTCGGGCAAGCGCGGAAGGAGAAAAAGCGTGGTCAAGGTAGGCATGATAGGCGGTTCGGGATTCGATGATCCGGACTTCCTCACGGATGTTAAGATCGTGAAAAAAGGGACGCCCTTCGGCCCCCTCTCCGGCGACGTTGTTGTCGGCAAGGCCGGAGACACGGAAGTGAGTATCATCCTCCGGCATGGCAAAGGCCACCGCATCCGCCCGTCAGCCGTAAACTACAGGGCCAATGTCTGGGCCCTGAAAGACCTGGGCGTGACCCACATCATCGCTACCACGGCATGCGGCTCCTTGAGGGAAGAGATCGAACCCGGCCATCTCGTCTTTCCCGACCAGTTTATTGACCAGACGAGACAGCGCCGAAGCACCTTTCACGAAGGCGATCAGGTGGTGCACATCTCGATGGCCGATCCTTTTTGCGAACGTCTCAGACAGATTCTGGTCGCCACCGCGGTCCAGGAAGGCGTGGCTCACCACTCCAAGGGTACCGTAGTGACAATCGAAGGGCCGCGTTTCTCCACCAGAGCCGAAAGCAAGATGTTCCGCATGTGGGGTGGAGATATCATCAACATGTCCACGGTGCCGGAGGCCGTTCTCGCCCGAGAGGCCGGCATCTGCTACGCGGTGGCCGCGATGAGTACGGATTACGACGCGTGGCACCATTCCGAGGAGCCCGTGACCTGGGAAATGATCGCGGACACTATGAACAGAAACGTGGAGAACGTGAAGAAAATATTCTTCAACGCGTTGCCCGCAATCACCTATGAAGACTGTGGATGCCGCACTGCAATCAATACCGCGTCGGTGTGACTTAAACGCGGGGGAGGAACAAATGGATCTTGCACACCGCATCGAAGTAGCTCTGGGAAAAGAGCCTGTTGATCTTCTGCTTAAAAATGCCCAACTGGTAAACGTTTTCGCGGGCTGCATCCATCCTGTTTCCGTAGCAATTCATCAAGGCCTTGTCGTGGGCTTCGGGGACTATGAAGCAGTGCGAACAATTGATTTGCACGGCCGCTATATAGCTCCGGGGTTTATCGACGGGCACCTGCATCTGGAATCCAGCATGCTGAGCATCCCGGAGTTTGCGCGCAACGTAGCGCCGCTTGGGACAACCACCGTGGTTGCCGACCCTCACGAGATCGCAAACGTTTTAGGATTGGAGGGCATCCGGTACGTGCTCGATTCGAGCGAGGCCGCGGCGCTTCGGGTCTTCATCATGTTCCCTTCTTGCGTGCCGGCCACTCCGTTTGAAACTTCCGGGGCCTCGCTCAGCCATAAGGACATGGAACAATTCAGGGATAACGCGCGGGTCCTGGGTCTGGCGGAAATGATGAACTATCCGGGGGTGCTCATGGCCGACCCCGAAGTCCTGGCAAAAATAGAGGTGTTCAAGAATAAGGTGCTGGACGGGCACGCTCCCGGCCTTTCTGGAAAGGAACTGTGCGCGTACATCGCCGCGGGGATACGGTCGGATCACGAATGCACCACCCTTGAAGAGGCCCGTGAAAAACTTCAAACCGGGATGCGCATCATGATCCGCGAAGGATCAGCTGCGAAGAATTTGGACACCCTGCTCCCACTGGTCAAAGACCACGATTCACGGAATTGTTTTTTCGTTACGGACGACCTGGAGCCGGGGGACATCCTCGAGAAAGGGCACATAAACAGGCTCGTTCGAACCGCGGTGAGCAAAGGGATCGACCCGGTCCGTGCCATTCAAATGGCAACCATCAACCCCGCGTCGCATTTCAAACTGAATGGGCTGGGCGCTGTCCTGCCCGGGTACGAGGCGGACCTTCTGGTTCTCGAAGACCTCAAGGAAATCAAGATAAGCCAGGTGTACCGTTCGGGCCGCCTTGTAGCGGAAAATGGGAAGTTGGTGTCCTCGATCGAGTCTCACGGCCTTTTGAAAGTGCGCGACAGCGTCAATGTGGATTGGAGCAAGGTCTCCGACCTTTCGATTCCGGCTGAAGGACAAATGGTTAAGATAATCCACGTCATTCCGGGGCAAATAGTTACCAAAAAAGTGGTTGAAGAAGCCCCTGTTTCGGACGGTCGCGTTGTCGCGGACCCGCCGCGGGACATACTGAAAATAGCGGTTATCGAACGACACCATGGCACCGGAGCCTTTTCCGTAGGCTTGATTCGTGGATTCGGACTCAAACGCGGGGCCATTGCCGGGACCGTAGCGCACGATTCCCACAACATCATCGTGGTGGGGACCAACGATGCGGACATGCTGGCAGCGGCACACGAAGCAGCCGGCATGGGAGGCGGCATGACGGCCGTCGACAATGGCCACGTCCTGGCACGGCTCCCCCTGCCAATCGCGGGGCTGATGTCGGACAAACCCATCGAAGAGGTTCGTGACAAGCTGGAAGAGGTAGTCCGCTGCGCTCACGAAATGGGCTGCACCCTGGAAAACCCTTTCGCGACGCTGTCTTTTATGGCCCTCACCCCCATCCCTGAATTAAAGCTGACCGATCAAGGGCTGTTCGATTCTTTGAACTTCAAATTTGTGTCCTTGTTCGGTGACTGAGAAGAAATCGCGGGTGAGCGGCCGGCGAAAAGACCCTAATTTCAGACATCGGTTCGGCAACTAGCATATTTTGGGATCGGCACAAAGGCCACCTGTTTTCTTGATGGGGCCGGCACCCTCCATGATGGCTTCCGGCCCAGTCCGATCCCGCACCACGGTCTCCGCTGCTCCCGTAAGAGAATTCCAGGAACTTTTCCGATCCGTAAGGCTCACAACAAGAAAGCCCTTCTAATTTTTCAAAAGACTTGACAGGCGAAATTTGGCCGTATATTTAGTTTAGTAATGGTTACTATTACTAATGACATCTGAACCCGAAGCCCAAAGCCAAGTCCGAACGACCCGGCAACGCCGCATCATGCTCGCGGAACTCGAGAAGCTCCGTACGCATCCGACGGCTCACGAGCTTTATGAGGTGGTTCGCAAGAGGCTCCCCAAGATCAGCCTGGGGACGGTTTATCGTAACCTTGAGATACTCTCCGAGTGCGGAATGGTACAGAAGCTGGGCACAGCCGGCACACAGAAGCGCTTCGATGCTGTGACCGCCAATCATTACCATGTGCGCTGCACTAAGTGCGGGCGGGTTGCGGATGTTCCTGTGGCCCTGATTTCCGAGATTGACAAGATTGCTGCAGAGGCAAGCGATTTCGAGATCTTTTGGCATCACCTGGAGTTTGGGGGCCTATGCCCGGGCTGTAAAGGCGGTTCCCGAAGGCGTCAATTGCGAAAAAAATGAAGAAAGGAGAATGCTGTGGCAACAATTAGAGGCTCTGAAACCGAGAAAAACCTTATTATGTCTTTTGCGGGGGAATCCCAGGCGCGAAACCGGTACAGTTATTTTGCCTCAAAGGCAAAGAGCGAAGGCTTGGTCCAGATCAGTCTGATTTTCGATGAAACGGCCAATCAGGAGAAGGAGCATGCCAAGAGGTTCTTTAAGCTCCTCGAAGGGGGCGACGTCCTTGTCCAAACCCCTTTCCCGGCTGGAATTATCGGCGGAACAGCCGAGAATTTGAGAGCCGCGGCTGAAGGAGAACGTCACGAATGGAGCGAGCTGTACCCTGGATTCGCCAAGGTGGCAAAGGCTGAGGGCTTTGATGCCGCTGCAACGATCTGGGAAGCTGTAAGCATTTCGGAGAAGCACCACGAGAAACGCTATTTAGGGCTACTGGCCAACATAGAGGCCGGCAAAGTATTCAAGAAGGATGTCCCCGTGGTTTGGCGCTGCATCAATTGCGGTTACCTGCACGAGGGGCTTGCGGCTCCGGAGTCGTGCCCTGCCTGCGCACATCCCCAGGCTTATTATGAAGTGTTGAGTGAAAACTGGTAATCGTGATATTGAGAGATAGGACTCCGGTTTTTTGCTACCCGGCGATGTGTATTTATATACTTGAGCGTTCCATAAAGTAAGACTCGGCATGTCGCAGGGTGGGGTAAAGTTAGTTTCTCGTCGGCAAATTGGTATCACCGGTACCGCGGTGACATTACGAAACGTTCACCAAAATTGTTGAGCAGCCTTAAGGAGGTAATGCGATGACCCAACAACTCCAGATTTACAAATGCGAAGTGTGCGGCAACATAGTGGAAATGCTTCACGAGGGGGCGGGAGAGCTTGTTTGTTGCGAGCAGCCCATGAAGTTGTTTGTAGAGAACACCGTGGACGCGGCTCGTGAAAAGCATGTCCCGGTCCAGGAAATGCTGTCCGATGGCCTCAAGGTAAAAGTGGGGAGCGTTCCCCATCCAATGGAAGAAAAACATTACATTGAGTGGATTGAAATTGTGTCCGACGGAAAGGCCTATCGGCAATTCCTGAAGCCTGGGGAAGCCCCCGAGGCAGTGTTTCCGGTCAAAGGTAACTTTACCGCCCGGGAATACTGTAACCTTCACGGATTGTGGAAGGCCTGAGCCTGATTCCGGCGCCATCGAGATTAGTGCCAAAGATATTTTTCAGTCGAGTAGAACGAATTTCCGGGAGGGAAATTGGTCTGAACGAAGATTTCCCTCCACTTCAGTTACTACCATTGCCGAACGGCTTGCCCCAGCTGTTCGCGGACGGCAAAACAAGATTTGTTGAAACGGAGTAAAGAGAAGAAAAATGTCTCAGCCTGCGCAAATCTGGCAGTGTCAGACGCCAAATTGCGGTTACTTGTACGATCCCGCAAGAGGCGACAAAAAAGGAAAGATACCCAAAGGGGTCCTGTTTGAGGACCTTCCTGAAGAATGGAAATGTCCTGTTTGCGGCGCGAGCAAGAAGATGTTCCAGCCGCTCAGCATTCCCGGGAGCGCCACCGCTTGAGTCAAGCGGCCGGAATCATTTATGACTGCCGTTCGGTCGCGGGATCAGAATAGCGGTGTTGTCATTCTTGGCGGGTGAAACCATGAAAAGAATTTTGATTCTGTGTGCCGTGGCCGGCGTGTTATCGGTTGCTGTGGGTGTACCCGGCATCGCGGGGGATTCGTTACGAGTCGATGTTGAAAAGCTCGCGCAGATGAAGTTCGCGGGGCCCGACAATCCCGCGGAGCGAAAATACCTTGGACTTACGACTGCAGGCGATTTCAAGCTTGCGGACGTAAAAGGGAAGTATATTATAATTGAGGTCTTCAGCATGTATTGCCCGATTTGCCAAAAGGAAGCCCCAAAAGTTAATCAATGCCATGAATTGATAGAGAAGAATCCCGCGCATAGTGGAAAGGTCAAACTCATAGGCATCGGCACCGGCAATACCCCTTTCGAGGTTGATGTATTCAGAAAGAAATTCGCGATCCGTTTTCCTCTTGTGCCGGACGACAACTTTGTCGTTCAAAAGGCCTTCTCGCAGCCTGTTAGGACTCCCACATTCATAACTGTCAAAAAGCGTGGGAAAAAGGGGCTCGAGTTGGTCAACGTGCATGTGGGGGAATTGAGCGCGGCTGAGGCGTTCTTGAAGAGTCTACCTCTAGCTCCCTGATGGGGGGCCAAGGAGGAGTCATGGACACCCTGGAAAAGCGAAACGTGCTTGCCTCGCGCATTGTAGTTGCAGTTCTTGTGCTGTGCTCGCTTGCCGCTCCGGCGTTCGGAGACGTTCTCGATTACTGCATATACAATCCCGGTCAACTGAAACCCGTTGATAGCGGGTCGAAGATGAAGGTAGGCGACCCCGCCCCGGATTTTATTTTGCCTGATCTTGCGGGCGGCCGAGTCGCGCTTAGCGAATATCGAGGCAAAAAGAACGTTGTTCTTTCATTTGTGCCGGCCGCGTGGACGCCCGTTTGTTCACAGCAGTGGCCGGGTTATAATATTGCCCAAGATATTTTCGATCAGACTGACGCCGTGCTAATCGGTATCAGCGTGGACAACGTCCCGACCCTTTATGCGTGGACTCAGCAGATGGGGAAGCTCTGGTTCCCCGTGCTATCGGATTTCTGGCCTCACGGCGAGGTGGCGGCAAAATACGGGGTGCTGCGAAGCGACGGCGTATCCGAGCGCGCGCTGTTTGTCATCGATAAGAAGGGCGTAATTCGTCACATTGACGTACACGACATCAACATAATGCCCCGACTCGAGGACCTGGCCAAAGAACTGGCCAAATTGGAGAAGTAGAAGACACTTTTCTTCTTATGCCGGGGAAATGATGGAACGTGACGCCTGTTTTCAACAGGGCTATGCGGCTCAGGGGGTGCGCGAAAATGAGAGAGTCTTTGTTAAGGTGTTGCTTCCTTGCTGCTCTCGTCGGTTTGTCCGCCCTTGATGGTGCGAGTGGAGCTGATAAGCCCCCTATTAGCGATCTTTCCCAGGAGTGCATTGATTGCCATTCTACCGCCACTCCAGGGATGGTCGCGGATTGGAGGCGCAGCCGTCACGCAACCGTCACTCCGCAGGAGGCGCTCAAGAAGCCCGAGTTGCAGCGGCGAATCACGGACCGGAAGATTCCCGACAAACTTTCCGCGGTGGTTGTGGGTTGTGCGGAATGCCACATGCTGAATCCGGATGCGCACAAGGATACCTTCAATCACAACGATCAGAAGGTGCACCTTTTGGTGACGCCCAAGGATTGCGCTGTCTGTCACGCCACAGAAGCGGAAGAATACGACAAGAATCTCATGTCCCACGCGTGGGCCAATCTTGCAAAAAACGACCTGTACAAGACCCTTGGCAAGGACATTAACGGAATAAAGACGTTCAAGGACATGAAAACATCGACCGCCAACCCTGACGAAAAGACCCTTGCCGACTCCTGCTTTCAGTGCCACGGCACTGCGATTGAAGTAAAGGGCATGAACAAGAGGGATACCGATTTCGGCGAGATGGAATTCCCTGTCCTTGCCGGTTGGCCCAATCAGGCCGTGGGACGCCTAAACACGGACGGGAGTCAGGGATCGTGCACGCCCTGCCACAGCAGGCACCAATTCTCTCTGCAGATGGCCAGAAAGCCCTACACGTGCTCCCAGTGCCATAAGGGGCCGGACGTTCCGGCATACCAGGCCTATTCCGTGAGCAAGCACGGCAATCTGTTTTTCTCCCTGCGAGACGAGTGGGAATTCAAGAGCGTTCCTTGGACTGTGGGCAAAGATTTTGCCGGCCCAACCTGTGCGGTTTGTCACGTCGCTCTTCTTGTCAGTCCTGAAGGTGACGTGATCGCCAAAAGAACTCACCGGATGAACGATCGCTTGCCCTGGAGAATATTCGGACTGCCCTACGCTCACCCTCATCCCATCTCGCCGGACACGACGATAATAAGGAATCAAGACGGGCAGCCTTTGCCCACAGCGCTGACAGGACAGCCCGCTGCGAAGTTCTTGATCGATCCCGAGGAGCAAACCAAACGCCGCGAAGCGATACAGAAGGTCTGCAATGCATGTCACACGCAAGATTGGGTCAAAGGGCATTGGGAACGCTTCGAGAATACCATCAACACTACCAATGAAATGACTCTCACCGCGACCAATATACTGTTCAAGGCCTGGGACGAGAAGGTCGCTGATAAGAGCAACATGTTCGACGAAGCCATAGAAAGGCAGTGGACCCAGGAGTGGTTATTCTATGCCAATTCCACCCGCTTCGCCTCGGCCATGGTGGGAGCGGACTATGGTGTCTTCGCCCACGGCCGTTGGCATCTGTCCCGAAATATTCAGGACATGGTCGATCATCTCAAGTTCCTTCTGCAAAATAAGAAGAAATAGGCTGATTCAATTAATGAACAGATGCTGAGAGGAGAGATGTTTAATGGAAAAGAACACGTGGAAATGTCCCAAATGCGGTTACACTTTCGAGGCCGACGCGGGAGCAATCCCGCCGGACACCTGCCCGGGGTGCAATGACAAATGCGAGTTTGTCAACGTGACCTGTTACATACCGGACTGCGGAAGCAAGGGCCAGGATCCTCGGCTTGGCTGAAAGCGATCAACCCCGACCGCCGGTGACTGACCGACGTAGCGCCGGCTGGAGCGAGCAATTTAATGAAAGTGCTTGGAATTTACGGTAGCCCGCGGCGAGCCGGAAACACCGACATGCTCCTTGACGAAGCTCTTGACGGTGCCAAATCCGCCGGAGCGGATGTGTCGTCGATACGGTGCTGCGATCTGAAAATAGCCGGTTGCATAGAATGCGGCGGATGTGATGAAACCGGCGAATGCGTAGTTGATGACGACATGCAGTCGGTTTACCCTCGATTGCTGGAGGCGGATGCGATCATCTTGGCATCACCGATCTTTTTCTACGGTATTACCGCGCAGGCCAAGGCTCTCATCGACCGGTGCCAGGCTATGTGGTGCCGCCGATTGCTCGATAAGACCCCAGAGGAGAAAAGAACATACGCGGGCGGTTGTGGGTACCTCATCGCAGCGGGGGCCACAAAAGGGGCTAACTTGTTTCAGGGAGCGGAGTTGGTGGCCAAGTACTTTTTCGATGCGCTGGACATGAGGTATGAAGGAGGGGTTCTGGTGAAATCCGTCGAAGGAAAAGGGGAAATAGGAAAACACCCGGACTTCCTCAAGCAGGCTTTCGAACTGGGGAGGTCTGCCGCAACCGCGAGGGATTTGTCCTCCGATGCTCGATGAGAATTCCACGTGCCTCGGACGTCCAAATAGGACAGGAGAACGCTAGAGATGGCCAAAGTATTGATAGCTTATGCCACCCGAACCGGCCAAACCCAGGGCATCGCGGACCTTATTGCCGAAGGGGTCCGCTTCACCGGCGCGGACGCAAAAGTGGCGAACGCCGCGCAACTGCAAACGGAAGAGGACCTGAATGGGTACGAAGCCTACGTCTTTGGCTCGGCTACTTATCATGGGGACATGATGCCGGCCATGAAACAGTTGCTTTTCTTATGTGCCAAGGCCCAGGTGGCCGGCAAGGTCGGGGGCGCTTTTGGAGCATTCGGTTGGAGCGGCGAAGCTGCGGATCGCATTTACGATACGATGTTAAACATCTTTAACATGGACATGGTCGGCAGTCCGTTGAGACTCAAATCCGCGTCGTTGCAGGGCGGTATGCAAATGGCGCAGGATTATGGCCGAGAAATCGGCAAGAAGATCGCCGATAGATAGGTGACCTAAAACCAAAGTTCATTAGATGAATCTGATGAATCGCATTCATATTTTTACCAGGAGGTAGCAATGCAAAAGTACGTATGTCAAGTATGTGGTTATATTTACGATCCGGCCCTTGGGGATCCGGATAATGGTGTGGACCCGGGCACAGCGTTTGCCGATTTACCCGAGGACTGGGTCTGTCCGATTTGTGGAGCCGACAAGGAATCTTTTGCTCCGGAATGATAAACAGGCCGCCGCGCTCCCTGCATGGCGGGATAGTAGCCTGATTGCCCCATAATTCCAGGAGGACCGCCAGAAATTTCCTCACGAAATGCGGGGAGTGGGGTTAGCCTTATTTCGTACACAAAACTGTGCTTTGGAGGATTAAGTTGCGAACCATTGTTGAGATAAAAAAAGGTGTCCACTGGGTAGGAGCGGTGGATTGGACCGTGCGAGATTTTCACGGCTACTCGACGGAAAAAGGAACGACTTATAACGCTTACCTTGTCCTTGATGACAAGGTCACCCTGTTCGACACCGTCAAGAAGCCTTTCAAGATGGATATGCTCCACAATATCTACAAAGTAATCGATCCGGCGAAGATCGATTACCTGGTGGTAAATCATGTAGAACCCGATCATTCGGGCGCGCTCCCGGAAATGATGGAAATTATCAAGCCCGAGAAGCTGTTTTGCTCGCCAAGGGGCAAGAAAGCGCTTCTTGAACACTACCACAAGGACGATTGGCCGTATGAAGTGGTGGAGAGCGGCCGGGAAATCAGTCTCGGTAAGCGAACCGTCTCGTTTCTCGAGACCCGTATGGTGCACTGGCCGGACAGCATGTTTTCCTACATAAAGGAGGACAGGCTGCTGATCTCCAGTGATGCCTTCGGGCAGCATTGGGCCACGAGCGAACGATTCAACGATGAAGTGGATTCCGCGGAACTCATGGCACATGCGACCAAGTACTACGCCAATATTCTGATGCCTTACTCGCCCCTCATCAAGAAGCTTATCGGAGAAGTCCAAAAAATGGGGCTTAAAATAGACATGATAGCCCCGGATCATGGATTGATCTGGCGAAAAGACCCGGGCCAAATTGTCGCGGCCTATGACTCCTGGAGTTCGCTGGTGCCCAAACAAAAGGCCTTGGTAATTTACGACACCATGTGGCACAGCACCGAAACCATGGCCAAGGCGATTGCCGACGGACTGATCGAAAGCGGGGTGAGCACCCAGATGCTGGATCTGAGAGTCAACCATCGCAGCGATGTCATGACGCAGCTTCTGGACGCCAAGGCGGTAATATTGGGTTCATCCACTCTCAATAACAATATGCTGCCGCGAATGGCGGACATGATTTGTTATATGAAAGGGTTGAGGCCGGCAAACAAGGTCGGCGCGGCATTCGGCTCCTTCGGATGGAGCGGAGAATCAGTGCGGCTGTTGACCAAGGCCTTGGAAGAAATGAAGGTGAAGGTCGTGCATCCTGGGGTGAGCTTGCAGTACATGCCCAATCACGAAGGACTCAAGAAATGCGTGGAAATGGGCAAGGAAATCGCCAAGGCAGTTAAGGATGACGGCACTGCGGAGAAGCAGTGAACGTTGAGGTCAACTCCGCGACAGCGGAATCGGCAGGAGGTGTTTGCTTTGTCTGCTGAAGCCAGGGGAGGACGAAATCTAAAGAAACACGTCCTGGGGCTTCTCGAGCAGGACGACTTCGACCAGGCCCTTGAAGAGCTGTGTAGTTTGCCTGGTCGCCAGGTGGTCAACCCGTTGTTCTCTTTTCTCCTCCACAAGGAGGAGGCGATCAGATGGAAAGCAATCACCGCCATGGGCGCGGTTGTGAATAACCTTGCGGAAACCGATATGGAGGGGGCTCGCACAGTAATGCGAAGACTCATGTGGAGCCTGAATGAGGAATCCGGAGGCATCGGATGGGGAGCGCCGGAAGCCATGGCGGAGATCATGGCCCGTAACGAGGGATTGGCCGACGAGTATGCGGCTATGTTCACGTCCTACATGGAAGAGTCAAGGAATTTCCTGGAATACGAGGTGCTGCAACAGGGCGTAATGTGGGGCGTTGTGAGAATGGCTCGAGCTAGGCCGGACGCGGTGCGCGGGGCCGCGCCTCTTCTGGGAAAATACTTGAAATCCCCCAATCCCACGGTCAGAGGCCTGGCCGCCCAGGCGGCCGGGCTGCTTGGAGTGACTGAGGTTCGCGCTCAACTTGAAGCCATGTTGGCCGATAGTTCGGAATTCCGGTCTTTCATTGACAACCGATTCATTAGCGATACGGTTACGGGAGTAGCAAGACAAGCTCTGGCCCGCCTCGATCAAGCAGAGCGGCCGGCGAATTAATTGCGCCCAGCCCCTTGAATTGGGCCGCTGCCGGGCATCAATTTACAGCCGGGTTGGTTCCCCCCTCGGAAAGGAAAACACGAGTCATGGACGTTCTATGGCTGTCGCGCGTGCAGTTTGCCGTGGCTACCATGTTTCACTTCATATTTGTCCCATTAACCTTGGGATTGTCGATTCTCATAGCGATTATGGAGTCCGTTTACGTCAGGACCGGCAACGAAGAATACAAGAGGATGGCCAAGTTTTGGGGGAGGATTTTCCTGATCAATTTTGTGGTCGGCGTCGTTACGGGCTTGACCCTTGAATTTCAGTTTGGAACTAATTGGGCGGGATACTCGAAATATGTGGGCGATATTTTTGGTTCACTTTTGGCTATCGAGGCTACCGTAGCCTTCTTCCTGGAATCAACCTTCATCGCGATATGGGCATTCGGCTGGAATAAGGTGTCTGCCAAGTTTCATGCGGCCTGCATCTGGATTGTGGCGATAGCCTCCACCATGTCGGCTTACTGGATTTTGGTCGCCAATTCCTTTATGCAGCAACCGGTAGGTTATGTAATAAGGAATGGCAGAGCCGAACTGGCTGACTTCTGGGCAATCATCACTCAACCCTTTGCCATCTTAACGTTCTTGCACACGGTTTTTTTCGGGTACATCGTGGCAGGTTTCTTTGTCGTCGGCGTGAGCGCATATCACCTTCTTCACAACAGCCACAAGGCCCTCTTTTCCAAGTGCTTCAGGATGGCGCTGGTTTTCTCATTCATCTTTTCATTTGCGGAAATAGTGGTGGGAGATCTCCAGGGCAGGAAGATGGCCGTAGCTCAACCTTCAAAGCTCGCGGCGGTCGAATCGATTTGGGAGACCCAGAGAGGGGCTCCTTTTTATATGCTTCTTATTCCTGACGAGGCGAGAGAGCGCAATATAGTCGAGGCATTTGGGATTCCGAAGTTCTTAAGTCGGCTCGTCTACGGCGACTGGAACGCGGAAGTTAAGGGCCTAAAAGAGTGGCCCAAGGATGAAAGACCTCCGGTGACATTGGTCTTCTGGTCCTTCAGGTTTATGGTCGCACTGGGCTTTCTGTTTGCTCTGGTTACGCTGATTGGCATGTATCTTACCTATCTGAAGAAAAATGTTGAGTCGAGGCGCTGGTATCTAAAGATTATGATGTACGCGATCCCGCTTCCTTACATTGCTGCGCAATTGGGATGGCTGGTTAGGGAAGTGGGGCGTCAGCCCTGGATAGTGTACGGAGTGATGAAGACCTCTGAAGCAGTGTCCCCCATCGCGGCGTATCAGGTGTTGGTATCCTTGATTGCTTTCATACTACTCTATTCGCTCCTGGGGCTTACTGCCTTTGTGCTGATTATAGGAGAGATACGCAAAGGTCCCGCTCCTCTTGCAGGGGCCATCGGCTGAGAAAGGCGGGCTTGGAAATGCTTCAGACGATCTGGTTCTTGTTGTGGGGAATCCTCTGGGCCATCTACTTTATGCTTGACGGCTTTGATCTCGGCCTGGGGACCCTCATGCCGTTTGTGGCAAAAAACGACCAGGAAAGAAGGATTGTTTACAACACGATGGGGCCGTTCTGGGATGGCAACGAAGTGTGGCTTATCACTGCAGGAGGGGTCACCTTTGCTGCGTTCCCCACGACTTACGCGGTGATGTTCAGCACGCTGTATACTCCACTGCTTTTGATTTTGTTTGCTTTGATCATTCGAGCGGTCTCGTTCGAGTTCAGAGGGAAAATCGAAGGTCGCGCCTGGAGGACTTTGTGGGATACTTGCCTGTTTATCGGAAGCTTTCTCCCCGCGCTGCTTTTCGGGGTTGCGTTTGCCAATATTTTCCAGGGAATTCCGTTTGATGAAAAAGGGGTTTTCCACGGCACCCTTTTCACACTTCTGAATCCGTACGGGATAGCAGGAGGATTTCTCTTCGTGGTGATGTTCCTCTTACATGGCGCACTGTGGCTGGCCGTCAAGACCGAGGGAGTGCTCTACGAAAGAGCCGAAGCCCTTGCCAAAGCCCTATGGCTGGTTCTGTTGGTGGTGGCTGTAGTGTTTCTCGTTTTCACGTGGTTTGCAACACCCCTATACCGCAATTACCTTGCTTCCCCTATCCTTTTTGTTATCCCCCTCATAACTGTGGCTTCCCTTCTGGTGACTCGACTGTTCATTGCCAAGGCATCGTGGTGGAAAGCATGGTTCGCTTCCTGCCTGACTATTGTTACGGCCACGCTTTTCGGGGTGGTGGGGCTTTACCCCAACCTTTATCCTTCGAGCCTAAATCCTGCGTATAGCCTGACAGCATTCAATTCATCTTCCACGCCCATGACTTTGACTATCATGCTCGTGGTTGCCCTAATATTTGTTCCCATCGTGATCCTATATCAGGGTTGGGTTTATCACCTGTTCAGGGACAAAGTTACCGATGAGTCCCTGAATTCCGAGGAGGCTTATTGATACCAGCTCGCCATTTTCCTTATAAGACAGGTGGCATGTCTCTTCCGCTGCGGACGGCGGACCTGACTTCGCTCCAGAGACATGCCACCTGTCCACCCAAAGTGAGGTTATCTATTGCGAACTGATATGAGAGGTTTCGGGGCAAAAAGATTTCGAAATTCCGCGTTGCGGCTGAACCCCGCCAGGTTTGCACCAAGTCCTGGCGAGCTAGTTGACTGCGAAAGGACACGCGAATGAACGAGCGTTCGGGGCTTGTGACTTTAAGAGGAAATCCGGTAATACTATTGGGCACTGAAATCAAGGTGGGAGACAAGGCTCCGGATTTTGTAGTCGTTGCCAATGATCTTAAGCCGGTGTCTTTCTCTTCTTACAGGGGAAAGGTCTGCATAATCTCTTCAGTTCCTTCCCTTGATACGCCCGTCTGCGAGGCCTCGACCAAGAGATTCAATGAAGAGGTGACTCGTCTCGGGCCTGACGTAGCTGTTTTGACCGTCAGCATGGACCTGCCGTTTGCGCAGAGGCGCTGGTGCCTTGCGAACGAAGTCAAAGAAGTCGAGACATTGTCCGACCACAGAGACGCGTCTTTCGGAACCTCCTACGGCCTTCTTATGAAAGATCTGCGTTTGTTGGCCAGGGCGGTTCTGGTTGTAGACAGGCCGGGAACGGTGCAATATATCGAGCTTGTCTCGGAAATAGGAGATGAACCGGATTACGACGCGGCTCTTGCAGCGGCGAAAAAACTCGTTTGAAGCGGTCCGTTTCATCAGCGTTGATGTGGGGCCATGACTGAGGTAAGAATTATTTCTGCCTCGTTGGAGACGAGCAGGTTCAGAGGAGTTTGCTTTAGGGAAAGCGGTCACATAAGAAATTTACCATCATTGGAGGTCGAATATGGAACAATGGAAATCGGTGGATGAGGTCCTGGATTTCGCTATCGGGCAGGAAGAGCAGGCAGCCCAGTTTTATACTGATTTGGCCGGTCGCATGGACAGGCCCTGGATGAGCAAAATCTTCACGGATTTCGCAAAAGAAGAGATGGGACACAAGAGAAAGTTGCTGGACGTGAAAGCCGGCAAGAAGTTGGCCCCTGTCGAAGGAAAGGTCTTGGACCTCAAGATCGGCGATTATTTGGTCGATGTCGAGCCCACGGCCGACATGGATTACCAGCAAGCGCTGATCCTGGCCATGAAAAAGGAAAAAAAGGCATTCAAGATGTACACGGATCTGGCCGCGACCACCGAAGACGAGAATCTTCAGATTCTGTTCTCGGGGCTGGCTCAAGAAGAAGCAAAACACAAGCTACGCTTCGAAATCGAATACGACGATTTTGTCATGACGGAGAACTGACGCAGGAAATCCGCTGGGAGACTCTTTTTGACGGAAACGTCTCCCCGTGTCTTCTTCCCGCACCGAGGGAGCAGCAATGGTCCTGCAAAAGAAGAAAATCCTCGTGGCGGCCATTTGTTTGGCCGGGCTGATCCTAGCGTTGGTCTGGGTTCAGGGGGGATTTCATTCCAAGGTTCCTGGCGGGACCACACCCGTCCCTCCGGGACAACCGTCCGCGGCCAAGACCGTTCCGGCCGAGACCGTCCGTACTACAGGTGACGTCACCGTTTCGGGGACGGTTTCTTCCAGGGAGACGGCACGGGTGGCGTCCCGCGTCCTCGGGTACGTGGTGGAACTGAACGTCGATGTGGGCGCACAGGTTCAGAAGGGACAAGTGCTTCTGCGGATCGATACCAAAGAGCTGGCCGAAAAGGAGGCTCAAGCAAAAGCCGCGCTGGAGAGTGCAAAGGCTGACCTTGTCAAGGCAAGAAATGATTTCGAGCGTTACAAGATCCTGTTCGAGAAGGAATCGGTAGCCAAAAAGGATTATGACGACATGTTGGCGCGCTTTGAGACCGCGCAAGCAGCGGAACAGAGAGCCTCAGCGGCCCTTGATGAGGCGAAGACCATGCTTTCCTACGGCGTTGTCACAGCGCCTTTTGATGGTATCGTGTCTGATAGGAGCGTGAACGTGGGGGATTTGGCAACGCCCGGCCGGGCGCTCATGAGCGTCTATATGCCGGGAACACTGGAACTGGTGGCGCCTGTGGGAGAACAGTACGCGCCATATCTGGATGTCGGAAAGGCCGTTACCGTGGCCGTGCCGTCCGTAAACCTGAAACAGGAGTCTTCCATTCGCGAGATAGTCCCACAGCGCGATGAAAGAACCAGAACCGTCACGGTCAAGGCTCCCCTGTCGCAGTCATCCGGTCTGGGGCCGGGCTTGTACGGGACCCTCACCTTCCGGACTCGCTCATCTGATGTAATCGTGATCCCCAAACGGGCCGTCAATGTAGTGGGGCAGTTGGAGACAGTGAGGGTTTCGGACAACGGTGTTGTTAGAATTCGTAATGTCAAAACAGGGCGCGTCCTGAGCGATGATAAAGTCGAGATTTTGTCTGGCCTGAACGCAGGGGAGAAGGTTGTGGTGGATTAACCGTGAGTGCCATCTCCTTAGAACAGGAGCGCTGACAAAGCCCTGTTCAAGTCTTTGATTTCCGTATTGGTCTCGCTTGTGTCGGGGAAGCTTCGTTGCTGTACAGTCGTGGAGGAGAGAACCCTGTGATCAAAATCGCCACAGCACTTCTATTGTTGAGTATCATGTTTCCTGTTGTGGCTTCGGCCGCGAGCTGTCCCGCCCTGACCAAACAGTTGGCTCGCCTTAGATCGGAATACCAGCGTTCCGCAAATAGTCCCGACCTCAAACCCGATGGCTCAGGGTTTGATGAACTGGCGGAGATCCTGGACAAGATCGTTGACGTCAAAGCCGAAATGAGAAAATCAAGCTGCAAAATCCCCCCTCGACCAAAATCCTTCGACAAAGACAAGTGATCTTCGGCGTCTGGAGGCACAAAAAATGGATCCGGACAAGATTAGCGCGGTAGCCCGTTTGATTTACGATTCCGGAAAGATAGTTGCGTTTACAGGTGCGGGCATCTCCACGGAATCCGGAATTCCTGACTTTCGATCTCCGGGCGGAATCTGGTCCAGATACAACCAGGATGACTTGACCTACCAGAAATTCCGTTCACACGAAAAGTATCGGAAGCTTTACTGGGCTTACGACCGGGAGAGATATCCTGCAATGAGTAGCGCCCGGCCGAATGCGGCTCATGATGCCATCGTCGAGATTGAAAAAAGCGGTCGACTCCTTGCTCTGGTCACCCAGAACATTGACGGCCTGCATCAAGAAGCCGGAAATTCGCCTGAGAAGATATACGAACTTCACGGCACCGTAAGAGAAGTCACCTGCCTCGATTGCCAGGCTCGCTGGCCAAGGGAGGAGATCACCGAAAAGATGGACCGGGAACATACAGCGGTGCCTTACTGCCCGCACTGTGGAGGCCCTTTGAAGTGCGCGACCATTGCATTCGGTCAATCCCTCCCTGCCGAAGTTTTAGAGGAGTCCTTCGCTCATGCGCGCAATTGTGACCTCTTCCTGACTATTGGATCTTCTCTGGTAGTTCAGCCGGCGAATCTTCTCCCACTGGAGGCAAAACGAGCCGGCGCGCGCGTTGTGCTGGTGAACCTTTCTCCCACACCTTATGATCAGTTTATGGACCACATCTTAACGGGTGCTGCGGGACAGGTCATGACAGCTGTCATGCGGGAATTCGGAGAGATTCGCGAATAAGAGTTGTTTGAGGTGGCAAACTGTAAAGAGCCGGGTCGTTTCACAAGTAACGGCCCGGCTCTTTCAAAGTGGGAAACAAGGCGGTGAGCACTTCACGGGGTCATTGGATCCAAAGAAACCCGGCCCCCGGAGCGCTCGCTGGAATTAACGTTTCGAGAACTGGAAGCTGGCCCTCGCTCCGCGTCGACCGTACTTCTTGCGTTCTTTGATGCGAGAATCTCGGGTCAGGAAACCTGCGGCCTTGAGTGTGGAGCGGTGAGCCGGGTCCACTTCCAGCAGGGCCTTGCTTATGCCGTGTTTAATCGCGCCTGCCTGGCCGGATAGCCCTCCGCCTTGAACATTAACCACCAGGTCGAAACGTCCCGCGGTCTGAGTCAATTCAAACGGCTGCATAATAATCATTCTGGAAGTCTGGCGGCCAAAATAAGCTTCCAGGGGGCGATCGTTCACCACAATATTCCCTGAGCCGGCTTTAAGCCACACCCTGGCAATGGCGTTTTTCCTTTTTCCTGTCGCGTAATGTCGATCATCACTCATTTTGCGTCTCCAGAGCTAGAACACGTGAGTTTCGGGTTTCTGAGCGGCATGGGGATGTGTCTCGCCCGCGTAGACCTTGAGCTTGGTCAATTGAGCGCGACCCAGCGAGTTTTTCGGCAGCATGCCCCTCACTGCGAGCCTTAGCATTCTGTCCGGCTTCTCGTTCAGCAATGTGATGGCCTTGGTCTCTTTCAAGCCGCCGGGATAACCGCTATGGCGATAGTAGACCTTTTGCTGGAGTTTTTTGCCGGTAAGCCGCACTTTGGATGCATTGATAATGATGACGAAGTCGCCGGTGTCCATGTGCGGGGCGAATTGCGGTTTGTGTTTTCCTCGCAAGATTCGAGCGCTTTCAACGGCCAGCCTTCCGAGGACTTTGTCCTTGGCGTCTATCACAAACCATTTTCTTTCAACTTCCCCTTGCTTTGGGGTCCAGGTCTTCATGTTACACCTCTTGAGGCATGTAAACTCACTTTTTTAGCACCTCGCTTGCGACCTGTCAAGACATTCGTAATGGATTGGCCAAGCAGCGTCTCTCCCACCTGTCAAGAATTTCACTCATCTTCTCGCCAGGAATCTGCAAATGTCAATAGCGTGTCGTCGGTCTCCACGGTCTGCCCAGGTTTGACGAGTATCTTTTCAACATATCCGTCACGGGGGGAGGCAATCCCACTCTCCATTTTCATAGATTCCATGCGCACCAATTCGTCTCCGCGATGAATGTAAGCCCCTTCCTCGACACAAACCGCGACCACCAATCCGGGCATGGGGCATTTAAGGACATTTTGCTGAACAGCCTGTTTCTTCTCGGGCATGTACTTGACAAGATTCCATTCGCGGGGCGTGTAGACCTCGAAGGTCCGAACAATGCCACAAAAGAAGCCTCGAATGTGATCGTCCTGATACCGGAACCGAAACATGTGGCGAGAGCCGTTGATTGTCAGCTTCAATCGGCGCCGATAGTACTCAAACTCAGGCGTGATGACCTCATAGGTCGCTCCGTTGACCTCTATTTGCCACTTGCGGGTGGCCTGGTCTCCATGAAGGGTCACGGTGAAGACGCCTTCGTCCATTCTCACCACGTATTCGTGAGATTCCCTTGGAAGGTGCGCGCCACCCACTACCGCGGCCATGGGTTTGAGCGACTCCCGCACTAGATTCTCTCTCGTGTGGTAAATGAGCACGGCTCCCATAGTCATATAATGAAGGTTTTCGATCCTCGCGGGGGCCTTGCTGTGCCCTGATTCAAAGTGTTCTTCGATAAAGTCCGTTGAAAGATCACCCTGGACGAATGCGGGATGATCCAAGATCGCGTTTACAAAGTCCACATTGGTGGTCAAGCCCTCGATATGGTATCCGTTGAGGCCACGCATCAAGGTTTGTCTAGCCTCTTCACGATCCTCTCCAAAAGCTATCACCTTGGCCAACAAGGAATCATAGTAGATGCTGACCACACTGCCGGCTTCAATCCCGGAATCCACTCGAATTCCTTTTCCGCGGGGCATGGCATACCTGGTAATTATGCCTGTGGTGGGCACGAATCCTCTGGTGGGGTCTTCTGCGCAGATACGGGCTTCGATAGCCCATCCGGTAATAGTAACATCTTCCTGCTTCAGTGGCAGAGGCTCGCCGGCAGCCACACGAATCTGCAGCTCCACCAGGTCCAAGGAAGTGACCATTTCGGTCACAGGATGCTCCACTTGGAGGCGCGTGTTCATTTCGAGGAAGTAGAAGTTCTTCTCCGGGTCCATTATGAATTCCACTGTGCCCGCATTGGTGTACCCGACTTCTCGAGCAAGCGCGCATGCCACACTGCCCATCTGGTCCCGTAGAGACGGGTCCACTGCCATGGACGGCGTCTCTTCAACTACTTTCTGGTAACGCCGTTGTACGGAGCATTCCCTCTCGCCCAGATGGATTACGTTACCATGACTGTCAGCCATAATTTGAACTTCGATATGACGCGGTCGTTCAATGTATCGCTCAATGAAGATCCTGTCGTCGCCAAAACTTTTACGCGTTTCCTCCCTGCACGCGGCAAGAGCGTCAAGCAACTCGTCAGGCCCCCTTACTATCCGCATCCCGCGGCCGCCCCCTCCTGCGGCGGGCTTTAGCAACAAGGGAAAGCCTATGGTTTTGGCCAATCCCGCGGCCTCTTCCGGGTCCTTCAGCGGCTCATGGTGCCCGGGCACCACCGGCACACCGGCTTTTATGGCCAACGTTTTGGACGCAATCTTGTCTCCCAAAGTTGCGATAGACGAAGCCGGCGGACCTACAAAACAGAGTCCGGCGCGCCGGACCTTTTCTGCAAAACGCGCATTCTCCGATAGGAAGCCGTATCCGGGATGGACAGCGTCGCAGCCATAGTCGCGAGCCACGGAGACAATCTTTTCCTGATTCAGGTATGACTCACGCGACGGCGCAGGCCCTATCATAGCGGCTTCGTCGGCTTCCCGGACGAAGGGAGATCGAAAATCCACTTCCGAATAGACGGCAACCGTGCGAATACCCATTCGCTTGCAGGTCCGCATTATTCGGACCGCTATTTCACCTCTGTTGGCGACAAGGATTTTCTTGAACAACAACTTACCTCATCTAATGGTTCAGCGACTCACAATGGGATGTTCCCATGTTTGCGTTTTGGTCTGGTCGTTTCTTTTCCTTCGAGAAATTGCAGGCTCCGGATAAGTCTTCCACGGGTTTCTCGGGGGAAAATAACATCGTCGATGTAACCCCTCTTCGCGGACAGGAAAGGGTTTACAAAGGCGTGCCGGTAGATTTGTTCCTTTTCCATCAGAAGGGCTGTGGGGTCTCCGGCCACCTGGATCTCTTTTCTGTAAATGACCTCGGCAGCTCCCCTCGGCCCGAGGACCGCTATCTCGGCTGTGGGCCACGCATAATTTATGTCAGCTCCAATATGTTTGGAGTTCATAACAATGTACGCGCCTCCGTAAGCCTTGCGAACCACGACCGTTATGCGCGGCACCGTGGCCTCTATAAACGCATAAAGCAGCTTCGCTCCGTGGCGGATTATCCCGCCGTGTTCCTGCTCGGGGCCGGGCATGAACCCGGGCACATCCACAAAACAGACCAACGGTATGTTGAACGCGTCGCAGAAACGAACGAAACGCGCGGCCTTCACCGACGCGTCGCTGTCTAGGACTCCCGCAAGGTACGCGGGTTGGTTGGCTATCAGTCCAATAGTCTGGCCGCCGAGGCGTCCGAACCCTACAATCAGGTTGCGGGCAAAATGAGCATGGATTTCAAAGAATTCCGCACCGTCCAGGACGCTGTTGATCATCACCCTCATGTCATAGGCCTGGTTAGGATTGGCCGGCACCAGATGGTCCAGTGCCGGGTCGGTTCTGTCGGGCGGATCCCGGAGGTCCAAAAAGGGTGGCTTCTGCTGATTGTTTGACGGCAGATAGTTGATCAGGCGCCTGACCTGCCGAAGGCACAGAACGTCGTTGGGGACCACAAAATGTGCCACTCCGCTTTGTTGTGCGTGAACGCCGGCCCCACCCAGATCTTCAAAGCTTATCTCCTGATGTATCACGCTCTTCACCACATTGGGGCCTGTCACGAACATGTGAGAGGTGTTCTCTACCATAAACGTGAAGTCCGTCATCGACGGACTGTAAACGGCCCCCCCTGCACATGGACCCATGATGCAGGAAATCTGGGGTATGACCCCGCTGGCCCTGACGTTCCGATTAAATATTTCGCCGTACGCGGCCAGAGCATCGACACCCTCCTGGATGCGGGCCCCGCCGGAATCGTTCAAGCCCACGACGGGCGCGCCCACTCGCACCGCGTGATCCATCACCTTGCTAATCTTTTCGGAGTGAGCTGAGCCCAGTGATCCACCGATCACAGTGAAGTCTTGGCTGAACACAAACACTTCGCGGCCGTCGATTGTTCCGTGGCCGGTAATAACGCCATCCGTAAGATATTCCTTATCCTCGCCGAGGTGACCTCCTCTGCCTGCTTTCAAGACATCGAATTCCTCGAATGAGCCTTCGTCAAGCAACAAATCCAGGCGCTCCCTCGCCGTTAGCTTTCCCCTGGTATGCTGTTGGTCTATTCGTTTGCCCCCGCCGCCTTGTTTGGCCTCATCGCGCATACTCTGGAGAATGACGAGGTTATCCTCCATAGGCCACATGCCGCCGGTGTCGCCTGGCCGGGCACACTCGCCGGGGTCATTTGTCGTGGTACCTTCTCCGCCTTTCATGGCCTACTCCTAATTTGATTCTCCACAATCAGACCGCCCGAGCGCAAGTCTATTTACAGTCAGTCGGCCCCAAGCCCCCTGATGCTCAAAGGTCTATGGCATCCGTCTATAATAAGGTGACCAAGTCGTCACTTGTAGCATTTTTTGAAGCAAACTGCGGAGAAATAGGCAAGCGCTCGATCAGGTTCGACAATTTGCAGAACAAAAGGCCCGGCTGATGAGGCCGGGCCGGTTCGGGCGTCGCCGCACAAAAATACTGTTCCCGAGAATGTCCCCTTGCTGCCGCCAGGTTGTAGGACATTCAACCTTTGGAAGGAGTGCGCCCAATGGAATCTTCCGGGAACCCCGGAGCGGCGACGCCCCTCCCCCTTGATAAACGGTTGATACCCACGGCCGGCTACCTGATTTGCAACCTGCCGCCCAATTCGCGCCTAGAAAACAAGTCCTACCGCGCCTGTTAAACCGTCGAGACTGGTCACGTCCTTATCGGTCGGATAACTCCGTTCGAGTACCATCCATCTCCACCCGGCTTCTATGTACCCGTAGCGACCGCAATCCATGGGCACGGTAAATCGACCCGTCGCGTATCCATCCCAGCCGATGAACCCCTCGAGGAACTGGACAGAGGCCTTGCAGTGCACAGACGCCGCTCCACAACCGACATTTCTGATGACCCGGTCTATGCTGCCGCCTGCGTATGCAAGTCCAAAGCCCCGGGATCGGGTCCTTCGCGCTGCGGTGTTGCTCACTGACAGCTTGTCATCGTAAAGCGAATACCCGGCGAATATGCTTGAGACCGCGTGCGGGGCCTGGAACCAGTCGTAGACCAGGTCCCATCGGTAGATAAAGCGCTCCCACTTTGTGAGGATCGGAAGGCCCAGCGGGTATATGTTATTCCCGAAGAAAAAGGTTTGTTGGGGCACGCTGTTATCGCTGTACATGAGAGGCATAAAGGAAAACCTGATTCCCCAATTACAGCGCAGGTTATAGCGCCCCTCGTACTCCGGTATGTACCGGTATTTGGACAGCCCGAGGTCCCGCTGAAAGTCAAGTTCGGTCCCCGGCCCCCCGGCTAAATTGGTACCCCACAGGATTGTGGTTGAATTCAGCTTTGCGTACCAGAGCTTGGCGTTAAACTGCCATTGCCTCGCGCCTGGCCTGAAAAGGTAAAAGCCGCAGGAACCGTATGAAAACCCCTGAGGGCTAAACAGACCAAACGGCGACGAAACAGGCGGATACTGCTGATTTGGAACCGCGCAACCTTGGGGGGGACAGTAGGCGTTCTGAGCGGCGCCGTAAGTCGGATTTGCAGTATGCCTTATAACAGCGGGGTTTGAGGAGTAGGTCGGAGCAGCCTGCACGGGCGCGACTGTCCTGGTTCGCGAGCGTAGTTGCTGAGTCGGCTGCGACCGGGGGTCAGCGGAGAGCGCATCTCCCTGGATACTCGATGGGCCCAAAAGCTCGGAGCCATTGTAGCACCATCCGGCAGGGACAATGGAGAGAGTTGCCAGAATAAGAAGACAAACCAATACCTTCAAGGGCTTTATTATCACCATACCCTTCCCTCCTTGACTGAATGTCCTGGGGTGGTCTCTTTATTCATTGGCGCGATTATGTCAAGTAAATTCTTAAAAATGGTTGACGATTTTTTAGGGCAACCTTTATTATTTCTCGTATTAACAGGCTTTTTTAAATACAGAGCCTTGTCGCAGGAATCGCCTTGGCCTAGCCTTCAAAAAACCCCCGCACTTGTGCCCATAACAAAGCAGATCTATCAGGTGATAGTTGTAATAGATTAATATGATTTGCATTTATCACTACAAGCTTGATTAGACGCTGTTCGATGTCATCCCCCCGGCTTGACCTCTATTTCCGTGGGCCTTATTATCTTCTCTCCGGATTGAAATTCTACCGATCAAATGAAATTTGCGGAGAGCAAAAGAACGAAAGCCCGCCATGTCAGCACCTTCTGATACAGGTTTCCCCAAGAAGGCCATTTTCCTTGACCGCGACGGCGTGATCAATTTCAAACTTCCGGAAAACAGGTATGTTTCCGATAAGTCGCAATTCAGGCTGATTCCGGGTGTGGTTGAGGCCATGTCCATCCTCAAGGAACTGGGATTTCTTCTGGTGGTGATCACCAATCAAAGGGGAATAGCTCGAGGATTCATGGCCGAAGAGGACCTTGCAGGGGTTCACGAGGCTATGCTTGCACAGCTTCAGGCCCAGGGCGTCCGGATTGACGGAATCTACTATTGTCCCCATGAGGAATTTGAAGGCTGCGACTGTCGAAAACCTGAGCCCGGAATGATTCTGAGCGCAAGCATGGACCTCGGCATCGACCTTGCCGGTTCGTTCATGGTTGGCGATTCACCGTCGGACGTTGCGGCCGGCCGCAGAGCCGGCACCCGAACAGTGCGAATCGCCGCGGAAAAGGATAACGACGCAGACTACACTTTCAGCAGTCTCATCGACTTCGCTCTGTTCGCCAGAAAAGGCCGTGATGAATCGGGAAGAAGGGAGCAATGATATTGAGCAACAATGAGTCGGATAAGCCCTCTGCTCTAGACATAGATTCGAGGCTGTCCCCGGATGACACTTTTTGCTTTGCGTGCGGCCCGCATGTGTCGTGCTTTACGGAATGCTGCGGCAAGTTGGAGCTTCTACTCACGCCGTACGATGTGCTGAGGCTGAGCAGGAGAATAGGCATCTCTTCCGGAGAGTTCCTGGACGAGTACGCGGTGATCCGATGGAAAACGGGCCACGGTTTTCCGGAGGTCCTGATGAAAATGGACCCGGCAACGGACAAGAGGTGCCCTTTCGTCACTCCTCAGGGATGCTCCGTTTACGAGGATAGGCCGGGAGCGTGTCGGATTTATCCGTTGGGACGTGCAGCCACTTCCAGGGCTTTTGACGGCAGCCGCCGGGAATTTTATTTTACCGTCCGGGAGGCTCATTGTCGCGGGTTCGAGCAGGATCGCGAATGGAAGGTTCGGGAGTGGCTCTCGGATCAGGGCATGGAAGAATACAACAGGCTCAACGATCTGCTCATGGAGCTTTATGTTCTGAAGACGCGATCCGGGGAGATCCAATTAGGCGCTCAACACCTACAAATGTTTCTAATGGCCTGCTACAACACCGATAGATTCAGGGATTTTATCTTCAAGAGCGGGTTTCTGAAAAAGTTCGATTTGGACGCCGAAATGGTGGCGGGCTTAAGAGATGATGATGTGAAGCTCCTGGAGTTCGCTTTCACCTGGCTCAGATTTGCATTGTTCAGACAGCCTGTCCTCGCGATGAAGGCCGCGGCGGCCCAGGGCTAGAGCAGAGTTGGGGACCTGTGGGCGGTCTCTAGCGGTGTTTTTTGTACAGCTTTTTGAGCCTGTTGATATGGCCTCTGCCGAGTCCTTTGACTTCGCACCCTAACTCGAAATAGCGCCGAATCTTGTCATCCTTGAGTATCCCGAAGCAGTCTATCACGGCCAACGGCCCCCCCGCGGCTTCGACCACCTTGACCGGGTCGAGATCCAAATACTGCTTGTGGCGCACCGCGAGGATTACCGCGTCAGCGTCTTTAAGCGCGTGCCAAAGGTCTTTTTCCACGCGCAAATCCTTCAGCTTCTTCTGGCTCCTGAAAAAGCGCGCCCGACCTTTTCCCGGTGTGGGGTAATTGTCCTGGGCCTCGAATTCCCACCAGTGATCAACATAAGGATCGTGAACACAAACCTCGGCGCCCATCTCCGCGAGGCGTCTGACGACCACCTCCGATCCGCTGTACCGGGTGTCCCCGACGTCCTCTCGGTACGACACTCCCAGAATGGTCACCTTGGACGCGGGGATGTACCTCCCCATGTTTCGCAATGCGTCTCGGGCAAGTTCCGGGACATGAAGCGCACGGCTGTCGTTGATATTTATGGATAGCGGCGTAATCTTGAAGAGTTCGTCCTCAAAACCCATCAGGTGGCGATACGCCCAGACCGCCAGGCCTCCGTCTTTTGGCAAACAGTACCCGCCTATGCCCGGGCCGGGAAAGATCAAGTTCGAATGAGTGGGCCTGACCTTTATTGCCTCTATCACTTTTATCAGATCGACCCCGTTGCGTTCAGCAAAGAGGCTCCATTCGTTTAGGAAACCCAAAATGGCCGCACGGTAGCTATTTTCCACCACTTTGGCTGTTTCCGATTCGATGGGTCGTTCCAGCACGGTTAATGGGTAATTCTTGGTGTCAAGAACCTCGTGGAGGAATTTGACCACTCTCTCACG
The DNA here is from genome assembly GCA_016212925.1 of Desulfomonile tiedjei. Taxonomy (NCBI): domain Bacteria; kingdom Pseudomonadati; phylum Thermodesulfobacteriota; class Desulfomonilia; order Desulfomonilales; family Desulfomonilaceae; genus Desulfomonile; species Desulfomonile tiedjei. The sequence goes on along the minus strand of JACRDF010000047.1, from coordinate 370,513 downwards.
GGATTCCTCGTTTATCCCCGCGCACACTCGCCAAAAATGCCGTATGGAGTCCACGTAGTTCGCTCCAGGCATAACTCGCTCGTAGCTGTGAGCCAGCACCGGCTCCCGGTCGATGCCTCTGTGGCGGAAGGCCTTCTTGATCAATGGATAGGCCACTTGTTCGGTGGTGCCCGGCGGGACTGTGGTCTCTATCAGCACCAGGGCATCAGGTTTGATCGTCTCTCCAATAATCTCAAGAGATTTTTCCAGGTCCTCCATCTGGACGTAGCCCGTGCCCACGTCCTTGAGAGATTCCTTGATGTAATCGCACTGAACATCTACCACCACAACATCCGCCAGCTCGATAGCCTTGTACGTGAAGGAGGCTGTCAGCGTTTTTTTCTCGTTCACGCAGCGATGGATAATTTCAGGGACTTTTGGGTCCTCGGATTTCATGGGGGCCAGGCCTCGATTGATCAGAGGGATCTTCCAAAAACTCCGAGTGCTCGGCCTTTGCATACCAATGACAAGCTTGCCGGGATTTCCGGTATCGTCCGTTGAATCCGCGATGACCGCGGCCATAACCGCGCCCACAAAGCCAAGGCCGACTACGACCACTATTTCGCGGCCCTCTGCCCTGTGTTGAGCTGCAAGGCTTTTCAAACGCTCGAATTCCCGCTCATAGTCCTCTTCCGAAGGAAGAAGGAACGCCTCTCCGTCCGGACTTATGGAATGTGCATTCATGCCGACGCCCTAATGTGTTTAATGTTGACCCACCTGACTCAAGTGAAACCAGGGTAATCAGTAAAAATAGAACGTTTGGCTCAGTGCGTCAAGAACGAAAGCCGTTGAAGAGGCGCATTCCCTGTGTTAGAAGAGAGCGGTTGATTGGTGAGCGCGATTCCAAGGGAGGAACCATGGACGGAAAATACAACCCCGAGGCAGTCGAAAGAAAATGGCAAGACTTTTGGGATACTGAACAGATATTCAAGGTCGATATAGATAATTCCAAAGAGAAATACTACCTGCTGGAAATGTTCCCTTACCCCTCGGGCCGCATACATATGGGGCATGCACGCAATTATTCCATAGGCGATGTGGTCGCTCGTTTCAAGATGATGAAGGGATATAACGTGCTTCACCCCATGGGCTGGGATGCGTTCGGAATGCCTGCCGAAAACGCGGCCATTCAACATGGCTCGCATCCGGCAATTTGGACCATGGACAACATCAATGAAATGCGCCGGCAGCTTAAACGCATGGGCTTTTCTTACGACTGGGACAGGGAAATCGCCACGTGTCATCCCGAGTACTACAGATGGGAACAGTGGTTGTTTCTACGAATGTTGGAACGAGGCCTCGTGTACCGCAAAAAGTCCATAGTCAACTACTGCGAGCCATGTCAGACGGTCCTCGCCAACGAGCAGGTCGTTGCAGGAGCGTGCTGGCGATGTAACACCCCTGTTGTACAGAAAGAGCAGGAAGGGTGGTTTTTCAAGATTACGCAGTACGCCGGTGAACTCCTCGAATGGTGCGACAAACTCAAGGGGTGGCCTGAAAAAGTGCTCACCATGCAGCGCAATTGGATCGGCCGCAGTGAAGGCGCAAAGATTCTGTTCGAATTGGAAGGCGGACGTGAGCCCATCGAGGTTTTCACAACGAGGCCGGACACTCTCTATGGCGCTACATTCATGAGTCTCGCGCCGGAGCATCCGCTCTGTCTGAAGCTTTCCAAAGGGACGCCACAGGAACAGGAGGTCAAGGATTTCATAAATAGGGTATTGACCCAGGATTGGGAAAGCCGAGTCGGAGATCAGGCAGAAAAGAAAGGGGTTTTCACCGGGGCCTTTTGCATCAACCCGTTAACGGGCCGCAGGATGCCGATATATATAGCCAATTTCGTTCTATACGAGTACGGCACAGGCGCGGTAATGGCGGTGCCTGCTCACGATCAGCGTGATTTTGAATTTGCCCGCAAGTACGGGTTGGACATCATCGTGGTAATTCAGCCTGATGGGGAAAAACTAGATCCCCGGGCCATGACCGAGGCGTATGTGGAAGAAGGCAATCTCGTTAACTCCCAGGAGTTTGACGGGATGGCTAACGTGGCCGCTATGAAGGCCATCAGCGAAAAGCTCTCTTCAATGGGCAAAGGGGGCGCAACGATTAATTACCGGATTCGGGACTGGGGGATCTCCAGGCAGCGATACTGGGGGGCGCCTATTCCGATCATCCACTGCGAGGACTGCGGCGCGGTGCCGGTCCCGGACCAAGACCTGCCGGTGGTGCTTCCGACGGACATCGAGTTCCCGGAGAGTGGGCGTTCACCGTTGCCCGACCTGGAGTGGTGGGTGAACGTGAAATGCCCAAAATGCGGAAAGCCGGCGCGCCGCGAAACAGACACCATGGATACCTTTGTGGAGTCCTCGTGGTATTTCGACCGGTACGCGTGCCCTCGTTACACCAAAGGAATCATCGACCCGGAAACGGATCAATACTGGCTGCCCGTGGATCAGTACATAGGCGGAATCGAGCACGCGATCCTTCATTTGCTCTATTCAAGGTTTTTCACAAAAGTTCTCCGGGACATGAAAATCAAGAAGAGCGATGAACCGTTCACCAACCTCCTCACCCAGGGAATGGTCATCAAGGACGGGGCAAAAATGTCCAAGTCAAAGGGCAATGTGGTAGACCCCGAAGAACTTATTGACCGTTACGGCGCGGACACGGTTCGGCTTTTCTGCTTGTTTGCGGCCCCGCCCGAGAGGGACCTTGATTGGACTTCCGAAGGTGTAGAAGGGGCTTATCGGTTCATCGGACGGGTGTGGAATCTCGTACACCAGCACAAAGGCCGCGTCGTCAAGGGTGCGGGAGAAAAAGAGAGTGACAGGGCCCGCTTCATCCGCAGGCTTACGAATAAAACCATCAAGAAAGTCACTGAGGACATCGAAGGCCGGTTCCACTTCAACACCGCGGTCGCGGCGGTTATGGAGTTTACCAACGAGCTGGCGCGCATCACCCCGGAAGAAGCCGACGCGGACCCGGACATTGCCGCCGCGCTTGACGAAGCCATCCGAATGGTCGTGGTCCTGCTTTCACCGTTTGTTCCGCACGTGGCCGAGGAATTGTGGGAAGCGCTGGGCCGCGAGCCGGGCCTGACCCGCGTTGCATGGCCTTCGTACGATCCGGCCTTGTTGGAACAGGAGGAACTGCTCATCGTGATCCAGGTTAACGGAAAGAAGCGCGGTGAGATAACCGTTCCAGCCGAGGCTTCCGAGGATGAGATCAAGGCAGCGGCTCAAGCAAACCCCAATGTTCAAAAATTCCTTGAAGGCAAGACCATCCGAAAGATGATCGTTGTTCCGGGAAGGCTCCTGAACGTGGTGGTAAGCTAAACGGAACGTGCTCTGAAGCCCAGAATTTGCGGGAGAGGTTATTTTGCAATGGATTATGCCTTTAGCTCCGCTTGAGGTTACAGGATGTTATGAACATGTCACTGCGAGGGCGTAGCCCGAAGCAATCTCTATTGCCGGGACAGTCCCGCCATTGGCGGGATCGCTTGCCTATTGGATTGACGGGATCCATCGGCACCCGACAATTGTGGCGCTCTCGTTGGCCGCTTTCGTCAGCTTTCGCGCTCCTGTTTCTTTTTGGCTGCGGTTACCATTTTAGCGGCGGTCCGGGAGACAATCCCTATCCCGCCGAACTCAAGACGATAGTCCTGGAAAGCGCTGTGAACACTACCATAGTGACAGGGATAGAAACCGAACTCACAAACGACTTGCGCCAAGAATTCGCGCTCGGAACCAGACTGAAGCCGATCCGGAGCGGGGGGGATGTCGTCCTCAAGACCGTGATCGCGGATTACAACGACACCCCTTCTACGTACCGGGCTGACGGCAAGGAGTTGACGCGGATGGGCACGCTGAAAGTGGTCTGCACCCTGGAACGATCCGACAGCAAGAAAGTCTTGTGGCATAAGGATCTGGCCGCGTCGTATCCGTACAATGTGACTGACACGATTTCCGGAACACTCACCAACAGACGCCAGGCAATCTCCAGGATGATCAAAGACCTCATACCGACCATCCATCGATCCATGTACGACAATTTTTGAGCGTTTTCGGTGCCTTCCTTTCGGGACACACAACGGACCATGGAAGCTATTTCCCTGAGGACTCTGTCAAAACATTTCCCCTGCCCAGGTTTCTTGGTTTAGAATCGCCCTCTGTAACTCACATGAGTGTGCGCTTACACAGACGACATCAATATTGGCTAATGCGGGCGCCTAACCATCAAATCCCCCCTGCCCCCCTTTAGAAAAGGGGGGACAGTTCACCCCCATTACCCCCCTTTTCTTAAAGGGGGGCAGGGGGGATTTTGCTAAGCTCTAATGCTTTCGGCCCCCGCCGAGATCACGCCTTTGAACGCAACTTGGTATCAAACGTCCCAAACCCGTCGCTATCTAATCTATGTGATATGTGCGGCCTCGCTGGTGTACGTGATCGGTCATTGGCAGGCGCTTACGAATCCGTACGTGATTAACGACGACGTGCGCCAGCAGATTTACTGGATGCACCAATGGAATGACCGGGAGCTTTTCCAGGACGATCTTCTTTCCCGGTACGCGAGGAATTACGTCCCGTGGGGAGTGCAGGCGGTCTACTATTTAGCTTCGCCATTTGTGAACCCAGTGCAGTTCAGCAAGGTGGTGGCCGGGATCCTGTATGTGGTCACAGCTGCTTTTCTCTTCGGCCTGGCCCTGCAATTTCGCAATGAGATGGCGGCCCTGTTGGTCGTCTGCGCGTTCTTCTTCTTCAGCACTTTCATAAGAAAGATTTCAGGAGGACTGTCTCAGTCATTTGCATTCCCGTTACTCGCGGCCTACTTGTTTTTCCTTGCTCGTGAGAATCTCTGGGCTTGTGCAGTCGTCATACTCCTGGAATCAGTCCTCAACCCTTACATCTTTGTCCTATGTTTGGCGACCCACGCCATCTTCCTGGCAAAGAATTACGGCCCGGCTATAGTTGCTTCTTTTAGAGGCGGGGAGTCCACGGGAACTTTCGGCGGCACAATTCGGCACATGATATTGGTCAACGCGCCTATTGCTCTCGGTGTGGCGTTGATGGCGTTGAAATACGTTTTCCTTGAGCCCGCAGAGTTCGGGAATATTGTGACATGGGCCACAATGGCGGACAAAATCGAATATACCGCGGAGGGACGGTACGCCTTTTTGCCCGGACCCTCATTGATTTACGAAGTGATTCGGCCGTGGATTCTGGTCTTCCCTGTGGACGATTCCAGCCAAATCATCGGATGGATCGCCGGCTTGGCCGCTGCGGCTGTAATTGTTTTTGCTCTTACGCGGCCTGACAAAAACATCGATATCAGAGGCTTTCGGGTCTTCGGATATCTCTTGCCGGCTTCGTTCATACTGTATTTCATGGCCTACGTGCTGATGATGCGGCTCTTCTTACCTCGCAGATACGTGGAGTTTTCCCTGAACATTTTCTATTGCACCGCGATGGGGGTCAGCCTTGGGGTGGTTTGTGATTACCTCGGTTTGAAGCGGAAGTCTCTGGTGATCCTAGTCGGCGTCCTGGTCGTATTGGGAGCGGCCCGAAACTGGAACGTAGGCATATATGATTATTCCCGGTACGCGCCTCTGTACACGTTTCTGGAGAGCGTGCCAAAAACGAGCCTCATTGCAGGCCATCCCGAGTTAATGGACAACGTCCCTACCTTCGCGCGGCGGAAGGCTTTCGTGACCTATGAGCTTTCCCACACCTGGAGTGACAAGTACTGGGATGTAATCAAGACAAGGACCTTTGACCTGTTCCGCGCGTACTATTCGGACGATTCGGAAGAGATCCGCAGGTTCGGGCGGCGTCATGGGATAGACTATCTGGTGGTCAGAGATGAGGACTTCCCGCCGAAGTTGATGAAAAACGACAAGGTTTACTTTGAACCCTTTAACGGGTTCATTCATCGACTGGTGAGCACAAGATCTCATTTCGCGGCCTTGAACGGCGTTTCATTTCCCGTAGTCTATTCGAAGGACGGAATTCGCGTTTTGAAGATTGCTCCGACACCCTGAGCGTTGCCGGTTGATTGCTTGACACCTGCCTCGCTCGTGGCTAAGAATATCGGAGTTCTCTGCGTACAAAACACGAGCTTGGGGGGAGAAGCTCTGGGTACAGGGGGTTCCTCGCGAGTTCTTTGCTTTAATCCACATTCGAATAAGGCCGCGTCTTTCCACGCCTGATACGCGGCCGCTGGTTCACGGACACAACCATCCGTGACATTCTTACAGGCATCTACTGCAACAGGAAAAACTATCGGAGGGTGCAATTATGGGTAGGAAGAAAATCACTGTGATTGGAGCCGGTAACGTGGGAGCGTCTTGCGCTGCCTACGCGTCCGCGGAAGAATTGGGAGACGTAGTGCTGGTGGACATCCTGGAGGGAGTCCCTCAAGGCAAAGGTCTGGACATGTTTGAAGCCGCGCCGGTGCTGGGCGTAGACACCAAGGTGCTCGGCACGAACAACTACGAAAGGACCCAGGGCAGCGACCTGATCATCATAACCGCGGGGATTGCTCGAAAACCCGGTATGAGCCGGGATGACCTCCTGGCTACCAATGTCAAGATAGTCGGAGAAGTTGCGGAAAAAGCGGCAAGTTATTCGCCGGACGCAATCATGATAGTGGTTTCAAACCCACTGGATGCCATGGTTTACACAGCGTGGAAGAAGTCGCGCTTTAAACCCAGGCGAGTCGTGGGCATGGCCGGCGTTCTTGATACCGCGCGGTTCAGGTGTTTTTTGGCTGACGAAATAGGAGTGTCGGTCGAGGACGTGCACGCGCTCGTGCTTGGGGGGCATGGGGACACGATGGTACCTCTCACGCGTTATTGCTTCGTAGGGGGCATTCCCGTGACGAATTTCATCTCCCCGGAACGGCTCGAAGAGATAGTCCAGAGAACGCGGCAGGGAGGAGCAGAGATCGTCGGTCTTCTGAAGACCGGGAGCGCGTACTACGCGCCTGCAGCATCCGCGATCCAGATGGCAAAGTCGATCTTGCTCGACAAAAAGAGACTCTTGCCAGTGGCTGCTTATTTGGACGGAGAGTTCAACGAGAAAGGAATATTCGTCGGAGTACCGGCAATATTGGGCCAGGCCGGCGTGGAAAAGGTCGTGGATCTTGATTTGAGCCCGACCGAGCAGGAAGGCTTTGAAAAATCTGTAGAGGCCGTACGCGAACTTGTGGGCGAGGTGGACAAGCTTTTGTGAAACCGGCCATGACGCACAAGAGCCATTGATCTAGTGGTCCAGTCAATGCTGTAGCCAGTGACCAGTGTCGGCGGGCACGGCCCGCCCTACCTTTGTCGAACCGCCGCTTGTAGGGCGGGCCGTGCCCGCCGCTAGAGTTGTTGCCTGTTTCGGCAACCCGACGCTTTTGGGGTTCTTGCCAATCTCTTGTTTTGGCACGCGTCTTGCTCTATAATTATTTGAACAACGACTCCTTTAACCATACCCTCAGCCCTCCTGCAATAGGCGGGCTATTTTTTTGCCTGAAATTCCGGCCTGTTGAATGTTCGGCGTCAACCCACGGAATTCCCATGCGCGGCCGAAACGTGAAGAATTTTCCACCTAGTACTTCATGCCCCTGTGTAATTTTTAATCAAGTCATATAAGCTGCTTGATTAACAAAGGAATCTCCGCGAACACCAAGACACAAAATTGCCATTAAAAACCGCTTTACTCTCCGCTAGTTATTCGGCAAAGTTCAAGGAGTGGCGTCTACTCGCGCGCGGTTCTTTCGCACCGCCCCGAACAACATCATACTCCCTTTGCGTTTATTGACTCTTGTCGTCTCTCCGTCCATGATAAAAAAGCAAATGTCCTGGAACAAGCACATCAAACGACAATAATCACAGGTACGAGAAGTGGCTAAGGGAACCTTTTACATTGAGACTTACGGATGCCAAATGAACGAGCACGATTCCGAAAAAATGGCGTCCCTGCTGGAAGGCCTGGGGCTAACGCCCGCGTCCGAGGCGGACAAGGCCGATGTGTTCATCGTTAACACTTGCGCCATTAGAGAAAAGGCTGAACACAAAGTGTACAGCGCTTTGGGAAAGCTCACGTCATATAAAGCAAAGAACCCCGCCATGGTTGCCGTTGTAGCGGGATGCGTGGCCCAGCAAGAAAAGGAAAAGCTGCTTAAGCGAGTTAGGGACTTGGACGCGGTCCTGGGTACGCACCAGATAGCCGAATTACCCGCCGTTATAGAGAAGATCAAGCACGATAGGAGTCGAATAGTCGAGGCGTCATTCTGCTCCGACGCGGGCTCTCTTCATATTGCCGCGCCTCGCAAGGGTCGAAGCCCTGTGTGCTCATTTGTGACCATCATGCAGGGCTGCTCCAATTTCTGCTCGTATTGTGTGGTCCCGTTTACTCGCGGGCCCGAGCAGAGCCGTGCAAGAACCGAAATTATTTCCGAAGTCAAGGAACTGGCGGCCCGCGGGGTGAAGGAGATCACCTTGCTGGGCCAAAACGTCAACGCGTACGGCAAAGACCGCCGCGACGGCGATTCATTTGCAGGCTTGTTGTCGAATTTGGACCAAATTCCCGGTTTGCTGCGGGTGCGGTTCACCACTTCGCATCCGCGCGATTTTGACGACGATCTCGCGAACGCAATGGCCGATCTCGGAACAGTGTGCGAACACATCCATTTGCCCCTGCAAAGTGGGTCGGATAGAATCCTTCGAGCCATGAACCGGGGGTACACTTTTCCCGAATACCGGACAAAAATCCGCACATTGCGCGAGGCCGTACCCGGCGTGGCAATTACCGCGGACATGATCGTAGGATTCCCGGGTGAGACCGAGGAGGACTTCCAGCAAACTCTGCAAGCGCTGGAGGAAATCCGGTTCGACCAGATCTTTTCGTTCAAATTTTCCGCTCGGCCGAACACCGCCGCGCGCAGATTGCCGCTCCACTTCGAGGAAGAGATCAAAGCCGAACGCCTGGCCAAGGTCCATGCCTTGCAAGACAGGATAACCCAGGAGTATCACCACGCAGCAGAAGGCACTGTGGAAGAGGTCCTTATTGAGGGGACCTCGCCGAAATCAGGCCAGCTTTTCGGCCGGACTCGCACCAACAAGATCGTAAATCTGGATGCTGCGAACGACGCTCGTGTGGGCGACCTTATCGAAGTCGAAATCGTTAGAGGGCTAAATCATTCGTTGGTGGGACACAAAATCGGCCGAACGACTCAGGACTCCTGAAGGGGATGCGCCGCTTGAAACCTATACCTAATCCGTATCAGACAGGGAAATGCTTCTTTTGCGGGGAGCACAATCCCATAGGGCTTAAACTGGCCTTCCATGAAACCGAGACCGAACCGAAAGAGTTGGTACTGCAATGGGAAGCCTCCCCTTTGTACGCGGGCTTCGGCAGGATACTTCACGGTGGAATACAAAGCGGGCTCTTCGACGAGATCATGGGATGGACCACGAATCATTTCACCGGTCAAATGGGCGTGACAACGGATCTTAACGTGCAATTCCTCAAGCCTGTATACGTGGAGCAGCGAATAGAGGTGAGGTGCCGCATCGAGTCCCGTGACGGGGACAAAATCCATCTGGCAGCGGAAATTAACGATCAGAGAGGGCTGACATGCACCAAAGGGACCGGCACATATTATCTCATCGACCGCGAGAGGTTCGACAACCTCGTCGAACCCATCGAGCCATGATGAGGCCGTTTAATGACTGAGTATGCTAAGCTGTTCGCACAGGTGCTTAGCGCACGCTCCGATGCCAACGTCCGATTGGACGATTTGAGGGGGTTGTTAATTCGGCTGGGTTTTCAAGAGAGAACTCGAGGTGGTCATCATGTTTTTGTGAAGGAGGTGTCAGGGAACTGATCGATCTTCAAGCAGAAGGACAAATGGCCAAGCCATACCAAGTCCGACAGGTTCGGGCCGTACTTACGCAGTACGGACTCGGAAGACTGGAGGAAAAATAGTGCACAAGTACGAGATCATACTTTATTGGAGCAAGGACGACGAGGCTTTCATCGCGGAGGTGCCCGAATTGCCCGGATGCGCCGCTCACGGGCATACACCCAACGAGGCCCTTTCCAATTGCCAGGACGCCATTGACCTCTGGCTGGACACAGCCAAGGAGTTCGGACGCGAGATACCTGAACCCAAAGGCAGGCGCCTCATATACGCTTGATTAAGAGCCCCGAGCCGCACCAGGCAAAGCCTCATCAGCGACTGTTCATGGGGACATCCAGTATTTGCCGGGCGATCTTGTCCGCATGATTGATAAAGCCTGCGCTTTTGTCCTGGCTGTTCGCCAACACTGCGAAAGCGAAGCGTTTCCCGTCTCGTGAAACCCCGTACCCGGTCAGCGCGTTCACACCCCTCAGTGTCCCGGTCTTTCCTCTAATTTTTCTTTTAGCCACAGGGTCGGTGAGCTTTTCTTTGAGGGTCCCGTCCACGCCCGCGACACCCAGGGAGGCCATGAATTCGGCACTGTAAGAAAAATCGCGGGCTGCTGTCAGGAGTACCTTCACCAGGGCCGACGCGCTCAAGCGGTTATTTCTCGAAAGACCGCTGGCCTCGCTCAGAGCGAAACAATCTTCCTTTACTCCGCATGAGAGCAGATACTTGCGAATGACAGACAGCCCTTTCTCCCGCGTGCCCGGGGGGCCGAGCACCTTGGCTCCCAGGGCCATGCTTATCTGCTCGGCCATAAAGTTGTTGCTGAACTTGTTGAGCCAATACACGATCACGCCCAACGGACGGGAATTGAATTCCTCGAACAGCACAGCGGAGGGCGGGACCTTCCCGCGAATCACGCGGCCTGTCACCCTGATTCCTTCTCTTAGAAGAAACTCCTTGAAGACCTCACCAGTGTAGAGACTTGGCGAGGCAACGTTCACGTAACGGCCTTTCGACGGAGACTGCACTCCTATCTCGCCTTCCAGAGTGATCATCTCTCGATCTTCCCCGGTCGTCTCTTTGCTGATGGTGGCCTGGCACGGTCTGGCGCCTTTTACTGTCTTGATGTCAGCCTTCACTGTGACGTATTCGGACATCGGATCAATCACGACGCGCGCGGGTTTACCAGGTCTCTCGCCGGGGTGAATTACGATCTTCACGGAATTGAAATTTAAAGATAACGCACCGTATGGGGCGTGATAAGCCCTGTGGCCGAGCTTCTCGTTCTCATCCAAGGGGATGCCCGGCACAAAGTAGGAATCATCAACTACGATGTCGCCCCGTATTTCTTCAAGCCCCTTTTCCTTGACCGCGCGCGTCAGCGCGTACAATTCTTCGCTCACGAGATACGGATCGCCATACCCCTTGAGAAATAGGTTGCCCACCGATGATCCCGGCGCCTTCTCGACCAGGGCCTCAGTCCGGAACGTGAAATCAGGATTGAGCGCCTGAAGGGCCGCCGCGCTGGTCACCACTTTCATGGTGGACGCGGGAACCAAAGGGAGATCAGGGTTCTTTTCCATCAGCACGCGTCCGGTGTCCAGGTCCACCACCTGCACTGACACAGACACATTCTCCTGTATCTCACCCCTTATGATGGCTTCGAGCTGCCGGTTAAAACGAGGCGGCTCGCCGGCGGATGAAATCGCGGGAATCAGAGTGAGCAGAATCACGCCCATTACCCCAAGGAGCTGGCCCCCTCTGGGGACTTTTTTCCCTTGTTTCGCCGATCCACGGCCGGTCATTGCAGCGGGAGGCAAGGCCGCGCACCTGGAAGATTTCCTAAAATCCCTATCAGCATATTCCATTTTACCTTTGATATCATTGCTCATTTTTTAACAAATACCCTGCCGAGGTGACGGGTAGGTGTCCGACCCCCCCGGTAGGGGGAAGGAATTTTGCCCTGGTTTATTGAAGGGATAGCGTTATCCGATTCCCCCTGCGCTGTCAAGAGTGAGTTGGCTGGGAGGATTTTTCCAGGGGTGTCACGCTGAATTTTGGCCGGGGACCCGCGGATCTGGAGCTAGTATAATCAGTGAGTTACGACTTGACATCTACTTGATTCTTGGAAATCTATTCAAATAATTGAAAAACAGTTAATTTTTTTCTTGACAATTATTTCGGTTATCATTTAAAGCGATATCCAACATTTCGAGCTGGGAGGAAGGGTATGTTGAGAAGAATACCTTCTACGCCGTTGGTATGCCTAGTCATTTTCCTATCCACCATCTTCCTGAACGCTTCTTGGGCTGCCGCCCCTGACGAGTCGCTCGACATCCTGCTAAAACCTAACCAGGGTGTCAATGCGCCCGCAACGGCCGCTCATAAAGCCAAAACCAACCGTCCGAGTTTTAGGGCAGCGGCACCCGCCGCCATGGTTGTCTATCCACCACCACTCCCTCCGTTGGGAATAACCAAAGTCAAGCCTGCGGCTGTTTGCGGCCCTGTGGGCGCAGCCTTTCCCGGGTGCATCTTACCTACGCCCAGGCCCGGCCAATGGGAGATGGGCGTGCAGGCCATTTTCGCCCGGACCAGAGGAATTGTGGCTTGGCCTCGTTATACGCCCTTCTTGGCATGGGGGGCGCAAAACGAGATTGATCTCAACGCCCTGGGGTTACCGGCTCACTATACTGTGCCGGAGTTTACCGCCCGGTATCAGTTCCGTCCGAACTGGGCCATCCGCTACACTGTGCTCGGCTGGGATTTTAGCGGCGGTACCGACTCGTTCCAGGGAGGGAATAACTGGGGTGGAGTGACTTATTTCGGCAACATCCCTCTGACCTGGGGATTGCAGATGCAATCCAAGTGGCAGCATACGTATCAAACGCTGGAGTTGGTGTACGACGCCCTGAAAACCTGCAGTTCCTCTCTGAGTATTTATGCCGGCTGGGTGCATACCGACGACAAGATCACCGTCAACTGCACGACTTGCGGGTTTTTTACAGGCATTTTCAGCAAAGGCGGAGATTCGACGCTCGTCGGAATGCAGCTCCAACAGTGCGTAAAAACTGCAAATAACGGGGGTATTTTCTCTCTCGACAACAAAGCGGCCGTCATCTTCGGAGATGATGCGCAGGGCTGGGACATTCAGCTAGGTGGGCGCTACTCGATCCCGCTGAACTGCGGGCGTTCCGGCTATGCGAAAGGGGGGTACCGCTTCGTGGATTACAAGAAGACTCAGCAGGACTTTATCCTGACCAACGCCATCGAAGGTGGCTTTGTGGAAATGGGCTTCATATTCTAATTGCTGGATTGCCGTCGGCCGGTGAACCGAGAGGCCATATCGTCAACTCCGGGGCGACGAACAATGACAGACCCGATCACTCCGGAGCGTTGCTCAAGACGAGAATAGAGTTTCCTCGACTAGTCACCGGCCATTGTTTTTTGTGAGCCCGGCCGTGTGACGGCGTCTCCCAGCTCGACCCCCCGGTCGGGCTTTTTTTTTTCGTTGGAGCCGCAGCCGCATTAACCAGGGTTGGCCGCCACCAGGTCCTTGGCCTTGATTATTCGCTCCACCACCGCCTTCTTGCCCACGACCTCCAGCATTTCAAAGAGGCCCGGCCCGACCGATGTTCCTGACACGGCCGTGCGGGCCGCATTTATTAGGAGGCCCGCTGCCACCCCTTGTTCCTCGGCAAAGGTCCGGAATACTTCCTCGGCAGACGCCGCAGTGAGTTCGGGCAACGCGTGCAGTCTTGCAGCAAGCTCGGGGAGCAATTCCCGCAGCCTCGGATCTTTTCCAAGGTTTTTCTTCACCGCTTTTTCATCGAATTCGAAGTCATCCGAGAAATAGCAGCGCCCCCGAGCCGAGAAGTCCTTAACAGTATGAAAGCGCGCCCGAATCAAGTCTATGGTTTTGAGGAACCAGTCTCGCTCCCCATGGCCGAACGAATCCCGCCAAAGCCCGGCTTCGATGAGTTCTTCTCTTACGAACGGAATAAGCTCTTCAAGGGGCATGCTCCGGATATAGGTGGCGTTGAAGTGTATTGCCTTCGGATCTGTCCAGTTCTTCGGGTCACCGGGAACATAGTTGAAGATCGAGTTGGCCCTGTTGATTCTCGAAAGATCGAAGGCCTCAACAATCTCCTCGCGAGTGAAGAACTCCCGGCCGTCTGCCGCAGACCACCCAAGCAGCGCCATGAAATTGCACAACGCCCAGGGAAGAAATCCCATTCTCCTGTAGAAGGAGATTGTGACTACTTCTCCGTGGGCTCTTTTCGAAAGCTTGGCCTTTTTATTGTCAAGTGTAAGCGGCATATGCGCGAAAACAGGGGGCTCAACGCCCAGGGCCTTGTAAATCAGCACTTGTTTTGGAGTGTTGGCCAGGCCGTCCGCTCCTCGTATCACGTGGGTTATGCGGTCGAGTGTATCGTCGATTGCATTGCTCAGGATATATAGTGGGCGTCCGTCAGAGCGCAGGATAACGAAATCCTCTATGTCTCGCCCCCTCTTTTCCATTCGGCCGAAGACCGCGTCTTCAAAAACAACGGTGGACGATGGATCGCGAGGCACCCCGAAACGGATCACGTACGGAACACCTCGATCCAGATTCTCGCTAATCTTGTCAGGAGATAGGCCTCTGCAACGCCCGTCGTACATAAACGCCACTTTTCGCGCTTCAGCGTCTTTTCTCTGGGCTTCCAGTTCTTCTCGAGTGCAAAAGCACCGATAGGCATGGCCTGTCTCAAGGAGTCTGTGCGCCGCTTCCACATGTTTGGGCAGGTTTTCGCTCTGGAGATTAGGTCCCTCATCCCAATCGAGCCCCAGCCAGGTCAGTCCGTCAAGGATTTCCTGCACGGATTCCGCTGTGGAACGCTCCACATCAGTGTCTTCTATCCTTAGTACAAAAACGCCCCCGTTCTTTCTTGCCCACAACCAGTTGTACAGAGCGGTACGCGCGCCGCCTAGGTGCAAATATCCCGTTGGCGACGGCGCGAAGCGCACTCGCACCTGTGGTGCCGTCTTTTCCGCTTGTTCAAGATTCATTATTGCTATTTGGACCCCTTATTCACTTAGAAACGTCGAGAATGACCACAGAGGCCTCTGAAGCGTCTCGGAAGGACTCCCGATCCTGAAATGTGCCGACGATGTCCCCGCAGTGCATTGGGACCGCCACCTTTGGCTTCAGTTTTTTGACAGCATCTGCCGCTTGCTTCACCGTCATGGTGTAGGTGCCGCCAACCGGCAACAAAGCCACGTCTATCTCAAGGTTTGCCATCTCCGGGATCACGTCCGTGTCGCCGCTGTGATAGATGCGAACCCCGTCCACAGTTACAATGTAACCCACCCAGTTGTTCTTTTTGGGGTGGAAGTCCTTGTCCGTGTTGTAGGCCGGCACCGCCTCTACGGTTACATCGCCGACCGTCTGGCTTCCCCCCGGAGCAATAGTTTTGAAAGCATCTCCGAAGCCTGCCTTGCAATCTGACGGTCCTATTATGACCGTGGTCGGTTTGCGGATTTTTTTGACATCGTCTTCGGACAGGTGGTCGAAATGACTGTGGGTAATACAAATCACGTCAGCGGGAAGGGCGCTCTGGAGTTTCCAAGGATCGATGTAAACGGTTGATTTGGAGCCGTCGATCCGGAAGCTCGCGTGGCCCAGCCATTTGATTTTTTCCTTTACGAAAGATTCGACATTCATTTCTTTCCTCCCCAAAAAGGAATTGGACCCCCAAGGGGGGGCCATGTTGGCTTTTCAAAAGCCGGGACAAAATTAATCTCTGTGCAAAGCGTTCCCTATTCTAAGCATCGGTCCGGGGAAATGCAATTGCATAAGATCGATCATTCTCCTCTGTCATTCGGCGGACCTTTCACCTTTCCCGGCGGCGGCTTCAATCATCAATTGAACCCCAACCCTTTCCTTCTCAACGCTTGAGCGGTAAAATAAGAACCAGATGTTAGCCCCGGTTTATGATATATCAAGCTGTCGGGGGCTGGACACGCAAACATGCCTGCCTTCCGGCCGCGTTCAGTCGTACACGTCCTGGATATCGAAAGACTTCCGGCGCTGCCGGGAAAGCCGTAATGCGGTCGGCCTTCCGACGCCGGCCATAATTGTTCGCTTCCAGTTGTAGGTAACGAGAAATATCACTAAATTCTAGTTGGACATAGTGAAATTCATGAGGATACCGCGGAGCCGACCGTCTTCGGCGGATTGCCCGTGGCGGTAGGCATATTTCGAATGAGAATATTGAGCGCGAGTTTCCTTCGGGCCGCGCAGGACAAAAGAGGTTATCCCCGGGACGGATTGGCTGAAATAGCCTTCGCAGGACGTTCTAACGTGGGTAAGTCCTCCATGATCAATGTACTCCTGGGACGCCGTGACCTTGCGCGGACATCCAAGACCCCCGGACGGACCCGACAGTTAAACTTCTTTGTCATCAACGATCGGTTGATTTTCGTGGACCTTCCGGGATACGGTTTTGCGCGCGTGCCTCTAGAGGAGAAGGCAAGGTGGCGACAGCTGGTCGAAGGCTATTTGCAGGATCGAAAAGAGCTGGCCGGGATCGTGGTCATCGTAGATGCCAGGCGTCCGCCTACGGAATCGGACATGGGCTTAATCAACTATCTCCTGTTTCATCGAATCCCCTTCATAGTTGCGGCAACCAAGGCGGATAAGCTGAGCAACAGCGAGATGGGGCGCCAGAAAAAAATAATAAACGCTGAGGTCGGCTCTCAAGTTCCCGTGGTTTTTTTTTCCTCGCACAATGGTTATGGCAAAAATCATTTGTGGAACGAGATCAAAAACCTTATAGATTGACAGCCCCCCTACTTTGGCGGGCAGATACCCGGTCAAAAGCGGGCCCAACCGAAGGTTGTCCCGGTTCGGCCTCTAAAGGAAAAGAATAAAATAATGGTAAAAAAAATGCTCATAAACGCCAGCCACACCGAAGAATGCAGAGTGGCTGTAGTTTGCGACGGCGTTCTCGAAGAGCTTGATGTTGCAGTCAAAACGCACGAACCCACGCTTGGAAACATATACAAAGCTGTGGTCAGCCGGGTGGAGCCTTCTCTGCAGGCGGTATTTGTTGACTACGGCGCAAGTCGCAACGGTTTCTTGTCGATTAATGACGTTCATCCCTCTTACTTCCCCGAGTCGTTTGAGGGGGGCCGCAGGCGCCCCCGCATCCAGGATGTTTTCAAGAAAGACGACCACGTCCTTGTGCAAGTAAACAAGGAGGAACGCCAGCACAAAGGGGCCAGCCTTACAACCAACATTTCGATCGCGGGCCGCTATTTAGTGCTGATGCCTGGAACCGAGCTTTGCGGCGTCTCCCGGAAAATCGAAGACGAAGAAGAGCGAAAGAAACTGAAAGAAATCCTCAAGCAGTTGAAGATGCCCGAAAATATGGGGTTCATCATACGGACGGCAGGTATGGGGCGGACTAAGACCGACCTTATCCGTGACCTCGATTACCTCCTGAGACTGTGGCAATCCATAGAGACTACTTTGGAGCAAAAACCCTCGCCATGCCTGCTTCACAAAGAGCATGACGTGGTCATTCGATCCATTCGGGAACACTTTTCCTCTGACATATCCGAGTTACTGGTAGACGATAAAGAGGTTCACAGAAGGGTTAGAGACTTCTTTCATCAGGTCATGCCCCGATATGAGAATCTGGTGAAACTCTATCAGGAAAAACGCCCTCTCTTTAACAAGTACCAACTCGAGGAGCAGATAGAGCAGGTCTATCGTAAGAGAATCAATCTCAAATCGGGAGGATACATCCTGATTGAGCCGACGGAAGCAATGGTGACCGTGGATGTTAACTCCGGCGGTGCGACCAAAGAAAAGGGCATTGAGGAAACGGCTTTTCGCGTAAACATGGAAGCCGCGCCCGAAATCGCGAGGCAGCTCCGGCTGAGGGACCTTGGAGGGATCATAGTCATCGACTTCATTGACATGGTACACAAAAACCACAAGCAGGAAGTCGAAAAGGCCGTGAAAGCAGTCCTGAAAAAGGACAGAGCAAAAAGCAAGGTCCTGCGTATCTCGACCCTGGGGCTGCTGGAACTCTCCAGGCAACGGCTCAAGTCGTCTCTAGGCACCGGAGAGTACCTCGACTGCCCGCTTTGCGACGGCCACGGAAAAGTGCGCTCGCCCGAAATGGCCGCGTTGTCCGTGTTCAGAAGAATAAAGTCCATGCTGATCAAGAGCGATGTTGCCGAAGTCAAAGCCACCGTCCCGGCCAGGGTGGCTGAGTACTTGCTGAACAGAATGCGCTCGCCTCTGGTGGAATTGGAAAATCAGCACGGGTCTCGCATCACGATTCAGGTCAGACACGCTCTCCCGGACAAGGACATCGCAGTGGAGGCCATAAGAGAAGAAATAACCGAACAGCCTATATTCGAATCCATCGAAGAACACCTGCCCTTGCCCGTAGCGGGTGAAGTCGAGGTAAGGAGTGAGGAGCCCGTCGAGGGCGAAGAAGAAAAAAGGCAGGCCAAGAAACCCGGGAGGAGGAGAAGAAGGACCAAAAAGAGACCTGAACCGCCTCGGGAAGAGGAGATACCCTCCGAGGTAATCCCGGAATACGGCTTTGTTGAAGAAGAATTGGTTTCAGCAGAAATAGAAGAAGAAGGGCCCGCGGAGCCGAGAATCACGTTGAAGGGCGAGGATTTCTTCACTCCGGGAACCGAGGACCTATCCTTCCCTTCGGAAGAACCCCCACCCGTGGAAATGGAAGCACAGGCCGAAGTTCGGGATGAGGAGCTTGCCGTCGAGGCGGAGGAAATAGAGGTAAGGCCCGAAGAGCCAATCCCGGCCGCGACCGAGGCCGTAGACGAGGGCGTTTCCCCTGATTCGGAGCCGCAGCAAGCAACTGCTCCGGAAGAACCTCCGAAAGAGGAGGAAGAGGAGAAAACAGAGCCCCGGAAAAGAAGATTTTCGCTGCAAAGGTTCTTGCCGTTTTCCTGAGCCCCGATGGAATGAGGCATCGGCAACTGTTTGGTTTCGCGGGAAGAATCCACTTGCGCCCTCTTCAAGAGAGGGTGTGGGGTGACTTTATCGCCCTTTTTCTGAAGCGGGAATGACTGCTGACATCCGTAAGCATTCACCTATGTGCGGGAGTTCTTGCCGTCATTCCGGCGATCCCCAAGTTTACCCCGGTGAAAACCGGGGCCGGAATCCAGAATCCTCGGAAGCTCCTGGACCTCGGTTTTCGCTGGAGTGACGATTTCGGCTGATGGAGTTCCCTTTGAGTCAACCAAATAGACTTTCCGGCTCCTCTCCCCCCTGTAACTGAATGCCTAACCGGCATCCCGTCGCTATTGTTGCGCCGTTGGCAGAAAACTGTTAACCTACCTTATTATTCCGAAATACTACAATCACCTGAAAGGAGAGAGGGAAATGGGCAAGGACAAAGGTGTGGTTCATGTCGTAGGGACAGGCACCATAGGGGAACCGCTTATCGGATTGCTATGCTCTTTTAAAGACCAAGCGGGATTCTCCGAAATCACTTTTCACAAGCGTTCCCCACTCCCGCGGGATTTGCCGAAAGTTAAGGCCCTTATTGCCCGAGGGGCAAAGTTGATTACCGACGAGGACAAAATCGGAGATTTCGAGGCCCTTGGGCTAAAACCGACAATGGTTCACGAAGAGGCGCTGGCCAAGGCGGATGTGGTTGTGGATTGCACTCCCTCGGGAGTCGGCATTTCCAACAAACACGAATTCTATGAGAAATATCTGGCCAACACCAAGGGATTCATAGCCCAGGGAAGTGAATTCGGATTCGGCAAGATGTACGCGCGGGGGATCAACGATGACGCCCTGGAAGTCGGGAAAGATCGGTATGTTCAGATTGTGAGCTGCAACACTCACAACCTGTGCGCACTGATCCACTCAGTGGCCCTGGTGGACGGCGACGACAATCTGGAGGAAGCGCGTTTCCTGTGCATCAGGAGGGCCAATGACATCAGCCAGGTGAAGGGCTTTGTGCCCTCGCCCGACGTGGGCAAACATGGAGACCCGGTTTTCGGCACCCATCATGCGCGGGACGCCTACCATTTATTTCGAACCAGAGGACTGGATCTGAACCTGTTTTCCTCGGCTCTGAAATTAAATACTCAGTACATGCACTGCATATACTTTACCTTGAAGCTCAAGAGGGCCGTTACCAAGGAAGAGGTGATCGCTCGATTCAGAAGTGATGAGCGCATCAGCATGACCAAGAAGCAGGCGGCCTGCGAGGTCTTTTCCTTCGGGCGAGATCATGGCTATTTCGGGCGTATCCTGAACCAGACGGTAATAGTGGAGCCTTGTTTGGAGGTTCGAAAGGGCCATGATGTTATAGGCTTTTGTTTCACTCCCCAGGATGGGAACTCGCTACTCAGCTCTTTCAGTGCAGTGACCTGGTTCCTGGACCCGAAGACATACACCGAGCGCACCGAGTGCCTCAAGCCGTATTTCTTTTCAGAGGTTTAGGTTCTGAAGGGACGCTGCCCTTCCGGATGAATTGTGTATATAGAAATGAAGCGTAAAGTCAGCCCCTCCCTTTTGGACTCCAATCATCGGGAGGGGTTGCCGCGTTTATTTGGTAGTCTAATCTTTGACAGAGCAACGTGAAATACAGCGAGAGTATCCCCCGGTCCCTTTGGTAGGAGTAGGCGCGCTTATCGTTGAGGGGAGTCGGATTGTGCTGGTTCGGCGAGGAACGCCTCCTTCCCTGGGAGAATGGAGCATTCCCGGCGGATTGGTTCAAGTCGGGGAAACCCTGGTGGACGCGGTAACCAGGGAAGCGCAGGAAGAAACCGGCCTGGACGTGGAGCCTCTCGACCTCGTGGAACTGGTGGAACGAATTTTCCCGGACGAGACCGGCCTTATCCGGCATCATTATGTATTGGCGGACTACTTGTGCCGGACGACTGGTGGAATACTTCGCGCGGGTTCGGACGCGCTCGAGGCCGCATGGGTGGAAAAAGGAGAGCTGCAATCCTATAATCTGGCCCCGATCACCATGAGAGTGATTTTGAAGGCGCTGGGTGAACCGTGAGTGTGGGGCTCCACTGGAAATCAGTACACCATCTTGAATGCGCATCGGAATAAGATGCGCAGGCCTACCATTCGCAAGGGGCGAGGATGCGAGAAACCTCTTCCAAGCTGGATGCGCTGTCAGAGATGCTGGCGCTTTCCAGCCACGGCAATACAAAGAACGTCTTGATGAATGCCGTCGAGGCGCAAGGACCGTTTGACTTGGATGGTCTGAGGTTAGCAATTAGTCAGCTTCCTCAAGATTTTCCGGAGCTTATGACGTGCCTCAAAGAAGTTAGAAATTGGGGGAGACATTACCTCCTCAGGGAATATCGCCCGGATTTTACCATTCCAGTAGTGTTTTCCGAACTCCAGGTTGAAGGAACATCCTCGGTTTTATCCAGCCTTATGGACCATTTGGCCCCGCGACTTGACGCTCACTGGGACCTCTTCAACAAGCCGGCGCTGAAATACCACATCGTTCGTGTAGCCGAGGACCACCATGTGATCGCGCAGGTAGCCCACCATGTGGTGGCCGACGGTGGGACCGCTGCGGAGGTGGGGAAGAAGATGTTCGAGAGGTACGACAAAATCATGAAAGGAAGTAAGCCGGAATGGGCTTGCCAACCGCACGCGATGTCCACCCTGCAGAAAAGAATGGTGCAGGTGAAAAAACCTTCCTTCAAGCAGGTCCTCTCAAACGTACGGGACACACTGGGGCATTTCATGGACAAGACTACGCTCCCTGCGGGAAGTGGTAGCCTACAGGATGCCAGGCAACATCACGTAAAGCGAAAACTATCTATCGCACAAACCGAGGCCATCACGAAGCCATCGTCCGGCAGAGGCTCTTTGGTGGATCACCTGGTGGTTGGCACCAACATAGCTATTGACCGATGGAATGAACATTTCAACAAAACGCCCGGGATCTTGACCACATCCATGACGGTCAATATGAAAGGGCGGTTCAGGACCTTCAACACCGTTAATAATAGTGGACTGATCTTTTTCAGGTCACAGCCCGAAGAGCGGAAAAGTCCCGCAGCTTTTGCAAAATCAGTGGCCTTGTCTCGTATCAAACAATTCCGCAGGCAGATGGATTTCAAGTTTTACCAGGACATCTCCCGAATGAACGCAGTGCTCAGGCCTTTTCCGTTTGCCGCCAGAAGCAAAATCGTCAACTTCATCATGAACCAGCATCAGTTTTCAATGGCAATAACTCTGCTGGGAGTAATCTGGCCGGAAACGAAGAACGGAAAGCCCACTGCAAATACCTGCTTTACCCACAGCGGTGATTTTACTCTTTCAGAGGTTCACGGCGTGGGGTACAAGCTGCTCTCCAACACCCATCTCCTGCTAATTGTCTATGTGTTTCGCAACCAACTGAATTTCCTCCTGCACGCGTCTGCCTGTCTGTTCACTCGCCAAGAAGCCGAAGCCTTCATGGATTTGGTCATGGAGAACCTTCTCGTCGATCCCGTCAACTGATGCCACCTTGACTACTGATGGGTGAATGCAAATTTTTTGGGATAGATGTTTGTATTTGGGAACCGAGGACCATTCGGAGCTACGAAATTAGTTTTTCTTTTGAAAATTTTCACGTTATTGGGCGCCCCGTTTCTGTGGGTCGCCCTCAGCAGGTTCGCTAGTTTGGCCAAAAAACCAGGAGACGATTCGGCCGGTTTGGAGCTATCATTATGGCCCGAGAATTGTTACGACCTTGTCAGAGATAGTTGCAACCGGAAGTTTAGTGCCTCTGTTATCTAGTGCTCGTTGCTCCAAGACTGACCGGTCCCTATCCAGTAATTCCCGTGACGGAGCGAAGGGAGTTCCGTCTATCTGGTCTTCAAATTTAACGTTTCTTGAAGTGGAAGATCGTCGGTCATGGCGAAATACATAGATTTGGCGACGCTGTTGCTTGCCGGAGGCCGGAATGGGGTTTGAAGCGTGGTATACGATCACTGTGGTCGCTGTAATGCTTGGGTTTCTGTCCCTGACGGACATCGGCCCGGACACCGTGCTCATGGGAGGCGTGACGCTCCTTCTGATTACCGGGATATTGACGCCTCAAGACGCCCTGGCCGGACTGGCCAATGAAGGCATGGTGACCGTAGGGGTGCTCTATATCGTGGCTGAGGGCCTCCGGCAGACAGGTGTGACGCAGATCATCGTGGAACGGCTGCTGGGACCGACTGCATCGACTCTCCGCGCGCAACTGAAAATGATGATACCAGCCGCCGTCATCAGCAATTTTACGAATAATACACCCCAAGTAGCGATCATGATCCCCGCTGTGAAGGACTGGGCCCGACGCTACGACCTTCGCGTTTCCGACCTGATGATGCCACTTAGCTATGCGACGATTGTGGGCGGGATGTGCACAATCATCGGTACCGCGCCCAATCTCATAGTCAACGGGCTTATTACCCATCAGGCCAAAATGGAGCCGTTCAGTTTCTTCGCTCCGGCTTGGGTCGGCATTCCGATAGGGATAATCGGAATAGCCTTCATTATTCCTCTGATGAAGTTGGTTCCGGATCGACACCCTGCATCCAGCGAGTTCGAGAGCGCCCGCGAGTACACCGTCGAGATGATAGTGGAGCCTGACAGCAGTCTCGTAGGGAAGACCTTGGAAGAGGCCGGCTTGGGACATTTCGCGGGCGCGTATGTGGCTGAGATCGACAGGAAAGGACATGTGATCGCGGCGGTCGCGTCCGATGAGCCGCTGGAGGCCGAGGACCGCCTGGTGTTTGTTGGAGGTGGGGAGGCAGTGGCTGAGCTGCAAAAAATCAAAGGTCTGAAGCCTGCAACAGATCAGGTTTTCAGGCTCGACGTTCCTCGCTCGGAGCGGCTGCTCATTGAAGCGGTCGTGTCCCCGGGATGCCCGATCGTCGGCAGGTCTGTCCGGCAGGGACGGTTCCGTTCCCGGTACGACGCGGTGGTGATGGCCGTTGCAAGGCACGGCCAGCGGCTTCAGCAAAATGTCGCAAACATCATACTGCGTCCCGGTGATGTTCTCTTGTTGGAAGCACATGAAAGTTTTATCGAGCAGCAGCGCAATTCGAGAGATTTCTATCTGGTAAGCCCCATCGAGGATTCCAGCCCACCTCGACATGAGCGCGCTTGGGTTTCATTGGCCATACTGGGTCTCATGGTCGTGCTGGCGTCCCTGGAGTGGCTAAGCATGGTTAAGGCTGCTATGCTCGCCGCTGGCCTAATGATCATGACAGGTTGTGTCAGTGGGACCGAAGCGCGACGTAGCATAGATACAGGGGTGCTACTGACCATAGCGGCTGCGCTTGGGCTGGGCGCGGCCATGCTTAAAACAGGAGCCGCGGAAGGCATCGCATCGAGTGTGACAGCGCTTGCCGGGTCGAATGCCTGGATGAATCTGGCGGCCATCTACCTTTTGACTCTGGTACTGACCGAAATCATTTCGCATGCGGCGGCAGCGGTGCTCGTTTTCCCCATCGCGATGACCACTGCTCAAACCCTTGGCGTGAGTGTCACACCTTTTGCCATGGCGGTCATGATGGCTGCGTCGGTGGCTTTTGCCACTCCTTTCGGGTACCAGACGAACATGATGGTTTATGGACCTGGAGGATACCATTTCTCCGATTTTCTTCGCGTAGGTATTCCCATGGACATTATAACGGCAACTACAGCGATTCTGATCATTCCTCTGGTTTGGCCATTCTAAGTCCGCGCAATTTACGGGCGTGGCCAAAAGTATTTTCGGAATCGTCCCAGCTATTGGCAAGAAGACGCCGATTTCTCGCGGTTCTTTTTTGCAGTCACCATAATGCGGCGGGCACGGCCCGCCCTACGGTTCCGGAGGGCCGCCTCCTGTAGGCGGGCCGTGCCCGCCGACTGTGTTCGGTGCCAACGGCTTTGAGTTATCCGAGGCTTTCGACGGTACTTCCCGCAACCGATATGTTATGGCGAGTTAGTTTGGGTGCGGGTATTTGCCGGGAGAAATGAAATTGAGGTGCGCTGGTAGGATTACCTCTCTCCAAGAGCATCATTCCGGAGACGTTACTCTCGAATACCTTAAGCTAATCGACATGCAAAATTACGGCAAAGCTGTTGAACATTACCCAAACCTTGTCACCTTCATTGATGTCGAGCTTGCGCCTGCTCTCTTCGGTCACCAGAGAGCACAATTGCGTGCCGTCCTGTATGCGAACAATAAATTCGGTGGTGATTTTGCCGCGGAGGATTTGGGTCACTGTACCGTGAAACATGTTCTCCGCGGTGCACAAGGGTTCGACATGCGCCTTCTGCAATATGACCCAGGGCGCTTTGACTTCAGCGATAACCAATGAGCCTACTTTCAGTCCCAGCCCCTTCAGACTGTTGTTGGTAATCACAGTGGTCACCACGTCTCCGCCGACGGTGACAAGTTCGACTCGGGATTGAATGTCTCCTCTCCGAACATTGCCGATTTTTCCGAAAAATGTGTTACGCGCGCTGGTTTTCCTGCGGCTTTCCCTTTCAATGAAATGTCTCGTGACCTGATGGATATCTTCGTCAGAAAACGTGACCAAGGACGCGGTAAGATTCGGAGTCGAATGGCCGAGAACCCGTTGTACCACCGGCAACGGCATGTTGCTTCGCATCAGTTCAACGGCCCTGGCCCGACGAATGGCATTCGGGGAACCGAGATCTTGCGCAAAACCGCAGGCCACAGACCGTTCATAAAACTTGCGTCGGACATGCCCTTGATCCACCCTTAGCAATGAACCCACCTCTTCGCCAAAAGCGGAGTCATTCAACGCCATTTGAATTTCAGACATCAATTCCGATGAAATCTGTACCTCGCGGTGAGGCCTATTGTCAGCTTCCTTGACGTTGCCGTAATGCACGACGCGTTTGGAAACATCGATATGTTTGCGGAGATCAAGGGTCAATACTTCATTAAGCCGCGCACCGGTGTAACGAATTAGCAGAAAGATCAATAAAATACGTCTTCTGGAAGTGCGTGTGTCGGCGCGTGGTGAAGCATCTGCCCATGAGCGAAAAGATTGTTCCAGTTTGGCCAACTGAGTAGGGTCCAGGCATCGGCTTTCGTGTGGGACTGCATAGATGCGGGCTGGGTTTAGAATGTTGGAATCTGAACGCGTACCAACGAGATTCGAAAATCCAGATCTCTTATCTTTATCCTTTGGCATAGTTTCCTGTCTCACCATCCCGGATCCCAATCATTCCTCGATCAAAGAGTATTAGCACATCGAGTTCCTGTGCCCAATAGCGTCCGCGAAAAACGCTTGACAACAATCGGAGAGTGGCTCATCATATTGACACGATTTTAGTTAAAAGCGTGTCATAAGTCAATAACCAAACAGCGCCCGGAGATGCCTATCGCTCAAATAATCCGCCCTGGAGGCTGCTATGACTTTTCCTGTTTCAGGAGTTGAGACAGCAATATGGATTCCACCGCTTGTGGGCATGGTTATTTCATTTTTCACGTCAATGGGGGGCATATCCGGAGCCTTCCTCATCTTGCCCTTCCAGATGAGCATCCTGGGTTTCACCAGCCCTGCGGTAACGCCGACGAACCTGGTGTTCAACATCGTGGGCATCCCAAGCGCGGTTTATCGTTATTTCAAAGAAGGCAGAATGAACTGGCCTTTGGCGTGGAATATCATCGCGGGCACGCTGCCGGGACTCGTCCTGGGACTCTTCATACGAGTATGGTACTTGCCGGACCCAAGGGCGTTCAAGCTCTTCGTAGGGTGCGTCCTGTTCTACATTGGCGGGCGAATGCTTTATCAGTTGGTGAAGGATCGAGGCAAGAAGACTTCTGAAAAGGCTGCAGAGGCAAGAATGCGTGAGCGTCCTGCAGCGCAGACAGGCATGGTTTCAAATCCCGGTCGGCCTGCCATTTGTACCACCAAATGGACTCTCTCCTGCACCGAATACGAGTTCTTCGGTGAATGTTTTCGGTTCCACACTACCGGACTCTTTGCGCTCTCACTTGTGGTGGGATTGATTGGAGGCGTTTACGGGATTGGTGGCGGCGCGATAATAGCTCCATTCATAGTGTCCTTTTTCGGACTGCCGATTCACACCATAGCCGGGGCCACTCTCATGGGGACGTGCGTCACATCCGTAGGAGGGGTCATGTTTTATGAGTTTTTTGGTCCGTACGTGGCTCTTCCTGGTCAGTCTGTCCGACCGGACTGGCTCCTCGGATTTCTGTTTGGAATCGGCGGGTTCGTGGGAATGTATCTGGGAGCGGCTTGTCAAAAGTACGTTCCGGGGGCAGTCATCAGGCCGGCACTTGCGACCATAATCAGTGTCGTGGGCCTGAGATATGTCGTCGGCTACTTCATTTGATCGTCTTCAGGAGCAAGTGAGGCCACTCACGGCTCAACGCCTTTTCAATCGACCGAAGCAAGCGGTTTCGGCTGACCAAATTGTTCTATGCTTCTTTAACCTGAATTTGGGTCCTCAAAATATTGGGGGGCCGCCGGCAGGATAGCATGTGCCAAAAAATTGAGGTGCGCTGGGAGGATAACCTCTCTCCAAAAGCATCCTCCCAGGCCCTCTGGCAAAATCGGTCAATTCGAATCCTGCGTCGGACCATGAGGCTTAATTGGGCTCCGACGCAGTCCTGAGCACATCGGACCGACGGCAACATTACTTTCTCATTATGTCGGTCTTGGTGATGTTCATAACCCGGACAGCTACTTTCTTATCGCCTTTCTCCTCATAGGCGATTCTGCACAAGTCCCCGGGCTTGGGCGTGCCCCCGCCGACCAGAGCGTCGGTCACGTCAAAGCTCGCCTGTTTACCCGTAGGCTGGCCGTATTTGTGTTCTTTGGTGAACTTGGTATCGAATTCTTCTATGACTAACACTTTCTTAGCATCGTCATAGGCCACACACTTGCCTTGGGCCACGCTTGCAGCCATTGCCGGCAATGCGAAGCAGACGCCCAGTATCACCGATATCAAACAGCAGAGAATCTTGGTCCTCATTCAAATCTCTCCTCTCGTGGGAACGCTACGCCTCAGCGAGGGCGGCTGCTCTCTTTTCCCTAAGTTCGTTAGCGGCGCCTTTGAACATGATGCCGCAGATGTATACACAGATGGTGCCAACCGCGCCTAAAATGACCACGGTGGCGGGAATGTCATACTTAAATTGCTTCAGGATGATCGAAATCATGCAAGCGACCACGGCGAGGCCGAAAGCGATGCGGATGCCATATCCTTTGGCGTACTTGGTGGCCACGGTTCCGATTTGAGCGCCAATGGCAGCTCCGGACAGCATTACGAATACCGCCCAGATCTCAATTCGGCCCTTCACACCGTAAGTGAACGTGCCGTACAGACCCGATATCATAACTTCAAACAAGTCAGTCCCCACCGCGATGTGAGTCGGACAGCCTATCAGGTAGACCAGCGCGGGCATGCGGAGCAAGCCGCCGCCAATACCCAGGAATCCGGCCAGCACACCTGTGAGAAAGCTCACTGCAATTGGCAGCCACGCGGAACAGTAGATGCCGGCCACCTTGAAATGCATCATGGGTGGAATGTTGATCTTGTGCAGCGTCTTGTACCAGGTGAACCCTACCGCGCCGTGCTCATCTGTAACGCCTGCCTTCTTCTTCTGAATAGCCTTCCTGTAATCGGCGAAAACCATTGCAGCTATGAGGAAGAGCACGCCAACGTACACCCAGCGGACCACAGGTCCAACGCGGCCGATTTGTTCCAACCACATGACTATCTGCGCGCCGCACTCGATTCCGATGACGGTCCCGACCACCATGACAAGACCGAGCTTGTAGTCGACGTTTCCGAACTTGGAGTGCCTGAAGGTGGAGACCATTGACTTTCCTGCAATGTGCGCTATGTCAGTGCCGATGGCAAAGGCCATTGGAAAGCCCAGGATGTTTAAACCCGGGGTTACCATCCAGGCGCCCCCCATGCCGAAGAAGCCGCCGATGACTCCAACTGAAAACCCTATGAGCAACAGGCCCGGCCAGAAAATGTCAATTCCGGCAATGGGCATGTACATGTATAGCCATTCCATACTGTGTTACCTCCTTGGTCGTGTTCCGGAATCAATGCTCGACGATCGTTCTTTTTGACAGATCGAGGCCGGTGTGCCTCATGATTTGGTCCGTAATAAGGCCGAAGGACACACCCAGAAACGCGGTGAAGATGGTGCACCAAAGTCCGAACATGAACGGGTCGGTGTTGTAATAATCAATCCAGAACTTGGTGAAGCTCCAGTCCACTACCCGATTGTCGGCCACGACGATCAGCATTTCGGCCTTTGGTCCTGCGGCCATTATCAGGTCCGGTATTAGCAGGCAGGCCAAGCTGAGAAAGGCCAGTGGGAGATAATAGATGCGTTTCATGCGAAAAAACCTCCTTGCTTTCTAAAGCGAAGTCTTGCGACTTTTGTAGGCGAGTCTAAGTCGGAGGTTGCAACCCGCGTGCCAAGGGCGGCCATGTCCGGAAAAGCCTGTCTGTCAGTGATAAAATGGAAACCAAAGAGGTCATTCGCGGCAGGTGAGAGCGGGTGTACTAAGATCCGTCTGTCGGTTTTCTTTACAGACTGTAAAGACCGGGGGCAAAGGACCGATTCCGGGGGACGAGGTCCAAGCCGGGGAATCAAAGCGGGAAACTGGCCTCAGGGCCGTCACCGTGATAGACTCTGTATGAAATGCCGTATCATACTGGAGCTACGCGCCGGATTTAACTCATCAGAGGGCACGCTTATTGCTAGCCCACTAGTGGTGTGTTGAATTCCCCGCGCGGGAACGAACAAAATCAATCTTGCCTCGAATCAAAGTGGGAACGCTTCCCGGAACCGGATAATGGCCGAAGTCATCACGAACCTCCTGAAGAGAATCCAAGGCTGGAAGCGTCAAGGTCGCGATGCTGCCTCCGCGGAAAAGGTTTCCAGGATATTTAAGTTCAAATACACTTGCTTCAAGGACCTGCTGGCTTCCAATACTCAATTGCTAAATATTATCACTGATTTCGAGGAAAAACTGCGAGGACAGGAAGTCTTTGGAATGTCCTATATAGGGTCCCAGGCCGCCCGCGCGGTATTTCACACGCTCCGGATGGTGAAGAGCTTGGACGACCTCTCGGGCCACAAGTACCCGATGCTCTTCGGGGTACTCGAAAGAATCAACGCGGCCATCAAAGAGGAATTGGGAAGAAGAAAAGAGCTGCCGCCAGTGGAATTCGTATTGCCTTACACCAGTATAACCAAGGAGATGGTGGATTGGGTAGGCGGAAAGAACGCCAACCTTGGAGAACTGGTGAGCAAAACGAGCGTCCCTGTCCCCGAAGGCTTTGCGATCACTACCAGGGCTTATGAATTCTTTCTCGAAAGCAATGACCTCATTGATGAGATCAACAGGAAGAGAATGGACCTTGACCCAATTGACCCTCAAGCCCTGAACAACGTGAGCGAAGAAATCCAGCGACTGATCATTTCCGCCCGTGTGCCGGTGGAGCTGAGTGAGGCCATTCTCGCTGCGTACGCGAATATGGTGGAAAAAATCGGCAAGCGCGATGACGACCGTGACGGCATGCCCAAGGTGGCCTTGCGGAGCAGTGCCATTGGAGAGGACAGCGAACTCTCTTACGCGGGGCAATACGTATCAATTCTGAATGTGCAGCATGACAAGATTATCGAAACGTACAAGTATATCATCGCGAGCTTGTATACTCCCCGGGCCATATCCTATCGCCTGAACAAGGGGATGCGGGACGAAGATATAGCCATGAGTGTAGCGTGCATAGAAATGGTAGAGTCTGTGGCCGCGGGAGTTGTCTACACCAGACACCCTTCTCAGCCTTTGGGAGACAGTATTCTCATCAACGCGGTGTGGGGACTCGGACCCTATGCGGTAGACGGTGTGATAACTCCTGACAGCTATACGGTTTCCAAAAGCGGCCCAAGAATTGTTGAGACCAAGGTCTCCAACAAGCCCGTACAATTGACCGTTAACCCGCTGGGCGGGCTGACCGAGCTGCCTGTCGATCCTGAAAAGAGAAACCTACCATGCCTCTCCGAAGGCCAAATAGAGACTCTGGCAGGGTACGCCCTGAAGCTGGAAGAGCATTACCAATACCCCCAGGACATCGAATGGTCCTTGGATCCACATGGCCGCATACTAGTGCTGCAAACGCGGCCTCTGCATCTGGAAGATCTTGAAAAGAGCGGGATAAGGGCTTCGCTTTTCCCAAGGGTAGAGGGTTATCTTCTTGTTGTGGAAGGCGCGGCTGTAGCGTTCCCCGGAGTTGGTCACGGGCCGGCGTTTCACGTACGAACCGACGAAGACCTGGCCAATTTTCCCGAAGGTGCGGTTTTGGTGGCCAAGCATTCGACCCCCCAATTTGTGATGGTAATGCAGAAAGCCCAGGCCATCGTGACTGATGCGGGTAGCGTCACCGGGCATATGGCTTCCTTGGCGCGAGAGTTCGGGATTCCCACGTTATTGGACGCGAAGGTGGCGACCTCCGATATCCCTCCTGAGGAAGAAATCACTGTGGATGCTTATTCAGGCAGGGTATATCTGGGCCACGTACCGGAATTGATTGCTCTTCAAAAGACGCGAGAATCGGCAATGAAAGGCACCCCGGTTTATCAGACCCTTCGACACGTGGCCGATTGGATTGTGCCGCTAAATTTGGTGAATCCAAGATCTGTGGACTTCGCTCCTGAATACTGCAAGACACTTCACGACGTCATGCGACTTGTGCATGAATTCTCCTATAAAGAAATGTTTCAGATAAGCGACCTCGTTTCAGACACCAGCGGCGGCGGCGCCAGGAAGCTCGTGGCTCCAATTCCCCTGGATCTGCACATTATCGACCTGGGAGGGGGTCTGGCCGAGGCATTGCTCTTTGGCCGACGAGTAACGATCGATCAAATTGCCTCTGTTCCATTTCTCGCGCTGCTCAGGGGGATGCTCCGTGAAGACCTTCGATACCAGGGGCCGCGGCCCATTGACGTGGGAGGGTTCCTATCCGTGATAAGGGAGCAGATGCTGGCTCCGAACAACATGGCTGAACGATTCGGAGATCGAAGCTACGCCATAATATCCGATCACTATCTGAACTTCAGTTCCAGAATCGGATATCACTACAGTGTCCTGGATTCGTATTGCAGCGACAGCGTCAACAAGAACTATATAACGTTTTCGTTCAAGGGTGGCGCCGCGGACGATGTTCGACGCAACAGAAGGGCCCGAGCCATTGCAGCAATTTTCCACGCTCTCGATTTTCAGGTGGAAGTTCGTGAAGACCGCGTGGACGCTCGGTTCTACAAATACGAGGGTTCTGTCACCGCAGATAAACTCGACCTAATCGGCCGCCTCCTTCAATACACCAGGCAAATGGACATGTTCATGCGCTGCGAGGCCAGCGTAGAATTGTTGGCCAAGAATTTCCTTGCCGGAAACTACACGCTCGACGAAGCGGCCCTCTGCGAACCTCAGGCTTAGAGGCGTTGCCAAAAATCCTGACTTATAACGGTTCTCGAAAGTAATCACGGATTGACTCCCGGGTGCCACGGACCTGGGCTCTGTCAGGTCCGTGCCGGCTGTTTTGGAAAACGGCAAGGTTGCCCCATGCATTGAACACCACATTGAAAAGCGATCCGACGGTACGGCAAAGCTGGGAATCCTCCGAGTTATCGTGGCGATAGAACCGGCAGGAAGCACGGACCTGGTGGGACCCAGGTCCGTGGCACCCAATACGGAAAGCGTAGCTTGACAGACAGGGCTCGATAGTTGTTCCCAAAAGCTCTTCCCGAATGAGGTCGTCCAGCGGTGCGATCCCGTTCAGACAAAACCTTTGAGACTCCCTATAATAAATAGGTCATCACTTTTGGCAATCACTATAGAAACACCTTTTCACAGAGGTAAACATGGCGGCACCCCGCGTGTTGCGGGGCCGCCGGCTCATTATAGAAGCGTCCCGCAGCCCTGCCCGCCTTCAACAATTTCACTCATCTGATGGCGAATTCGTGCCGCTGAGAACCGTTGCTGCCGAAATGAGGGATAAATGGGTCAACGCCTGCGGGAAATTGCCGAGCATTTCGTTGGCCTGGGTGTCGTATTCCTCGGAAAAGAGACCCAGGTCGTTGGCAGTGTAAAGGGCGTGTTCAAAAACCTGGTAGGCCTCGTCCACGCGCCCTTGCAGAGCCAGGCACCGGGCCAACCAGAAAGAGCCCGGGAGAAAAACGCCCTCGGAACCCGGCAACCCGTCATCGTACGGGGGGTACCGGCGAAGAAGACCCCCTTCCCCGAGATCTTTCCAGACGGCATCGGCCGTGTTGATCATCCGTTCGTCCCCATATTCCACGAAACCAAAGGTTGGGAGGAGCAGCAAGGCGGCATCCATAACCGGATGATCGAATGCCTGAATAAACACCCCGCGTCTTGCGTCGTAACCCCTTGTTTCGACTGCCAGCCGCACGTTCTCACAGGCCTTTTTCCATTTGTCCAGCGGAGCCGGACATCCAAGTTCTTCCGCCATTTTAATTCCGCGATCAAGCGCACACCAGCACATTGCCTTCGAGAAAACGAAGTGACGCGGTTCACTCCGAGTTTCCCAGATGCCACGGTCCTGCCGTTGCCAGGAATCAGCTGCTGCATTGACCAGTTCTACCAAGAACTCCCAGTAATCGTCGTCCGGGGATTCACCGCGGGAATGCCACCGGTAGGCCAGATCAAGCAACTCACCATAGGTGTCCAGTTGGCTCTGCTTCCAGGCATTGTTTCCGACCCGGACCGGCCTGGCGTGGCGGTAACCTTCCAGTTCCTTTACCTCCAGTTCGTGGAGCCTGCGTTCGCCACCCAATCCGAACACTACTTGGAGCTGATCTGCGCTACCTGCCGCACTGCGTTCTATGAACCGTCGAAACGCGTTGGCCTCCTTGACAAAACCCAACTCGACCAGTGACTCCACCGTGAAACACGAGTCCCGAATCCACGAGCAACGGTAATCCCAGTTGCGAGACCCACCCGGATGTTCCGGCAAGGAGGTAGTTGCCGCGGCCGCTATGGCGCCTGTAGGAGCATTGGTCAGTCCTTTAAGCACTGTAGCTGATCTTTTTATCTGGTCAGCAAAGGGACCGGGAAACCGACCCTTGCGGCACCAGGCATGCCACCAACCCACAGTCGATTGCAGGCGGCGGTCCAATTCGTCTAATTCGGGTATCTCCAACAGGCCATCATCAATGTCCTCAGGCTTGCCGAAAAGAACGGACAGGTACACGCGCTGTCCTTCCACGGTTGAACAGGAGCCTTCGAGATGATGACGATGTTTGAGTTTCAGCTCAACGTTGCCGAACACAACCAGTCCATGACTGCCCCCCATGGCCAAGAAACGGCCTTCCGGGTCCTTCCTAATCCATGGTTTCATTGCTCCATATTCAAAACGCGGCACAATTTCCAATCTGAGTTCCACGCTCCCCGTCACACCTTCGATCGTTCGAAGAATCTGATGATATGGATGATGTTTACCCCTTCCTCGCATAGTGAAGCAATCCAGGACCCGCGCTTGTCCTTCTTCAGTCTCGAAGGTGGTTTCCAAGACCAGAGTGGATTCCAGATAGCGCCGCGTCGTTCTGAATTTTCCAACCGGAACGATCTGACAGTATCCTCCATTTCGCCAGTCGAGCAGTGCCCCGAAGCAACTAGGGGAGTCCATCCGTGGGAGGCAGCACCAATCAATCGAGCCTGATTTTGATATCAGGGCGCAGGAGTGGCTATCTGCAATGAATCCATAATCGGCTATAGGTGGGTACGTGCTTGCGCTCATTTGTAAGACGGTCTTAATCTGTGGTTACCTTTGAAAACGTCACGATGGCATGACGTCAATCACCAAGCGGCACGAATCCCGGTGGTCTCTTCATTCCCCGTTTCTGCAATATCCTCGTAAAATCTTCTGACAGGAAGGTCTCGACAAGTTTCTCGCGTGCCTCGAGTTGTCTCGATGTCCAATCGCCTTTTATTCGAGTCAAGAGCCTAGTCTGCACGATTGTCCCTTTCAAAGGCTTTGGGTCTGAGACTGTCCCTCCGAGAGGGATGATATCAAACCTTTCCGGAAAGGTCTCTTTGGCATACAGGCCGAGGTGATGGAATATGAGTCCTGCGTCACCCTTGCCGCAGGCGACTGACCAAGGCACATCCCGGTGATGGATGCGTGGTCCCGCGAGCCATTTGAGCGGGTTTCCGCTTGCCCCATTGAAAATACGATCAATCAGGCGTGTCGGTGTCATGTCTCCAGGTGGATTGGTGTCATTCGAGGCTATTCCATAAAGAGTGCCGGCATAGTTCTCGAATGCCCCCGGTTCAAGTTGGGGGTTGGGTGACACATATCGCACATCCGCGCGCGCCAGGTCCCAGAACGAACGAATTCCTTTGGGATTTCCCCGCTTGACCAGTATGACGCAGCCCTGATCCTGGTAAAGCGAGTATGCCTCGCCCTCGGCAAATCCTTCTTCTTGAAGTTTCCTAATAACCTTCTCTGTGGCCACGACAACCTGCGGTCTGCACTTCGCGTACAGGTTGCCTATCTGAAGATTCCGGTTCCGCAATTGCTGAAGCGCCACCGGCGGGCTCGTCGTATAGAACCAGTTACGGAGCGGCTGATCTTGAAACTTGTCAAGAAACAACGGCCACATGTCCTTGAGGGCCGGATAATAGTTGCCTTCTGTCGACAGCACCAGTTCACACGAAGAAATCTGGGCATGGAAGTCATGGAGAGTGTTGGACGACGGATCGCTCAGATTAGGGGTTACTCCCTCCCGATCGTAAGGCCATTCCAGTAATTCCGGGGTATCTATTACCGGGTTGCTTTGGAGAACAGGCATTTGCGCGAATCCTGCCGTCACGGATACTACGAAAATGGTTGCGCCAAAAACCGACCTTAACAGAGATTTGGACATCTTCCCATATCCTGATGCAAATTCGGCTTCGGACAGACCGGTTCGGGATTCTTATAGCAGTTGCCATATTTCTTGTCCGATTTGTAGGCACTCCATTCCGTCATTCCTGCGAAAGCAAGAATCCAGTCCCGCGTCTCGCGGGATTTCCTGGGTTCCCGCCTTCGCGGGAACGACGGGCGTCATCGCGGTCCGGCAAAGTAGGCTCTTTCGATACGTTCTGAAAACCGGACTGAACGCCTCATGGCCAAACAGACATTACTTTTGGCAACCGGTACAAACCTTAACTTGCATAGCCGTGAGCGCACAAAGCGGCCCTGTGAGGAGATCTTTTCTAGGGAATTTGAGAATGGGTGGTGTCGCCGCCCGTCAGGCGGATTCGGGATATCTTTCTGTCATACGCCGCCTCGATCTTTTCCATAAGTTCTTCGATCGCGTACGGCTTAAGAACGTAGTCATACGCGCCCAGCTTAATTATCTCCTTGGCCGTGTCCACGGATGCGTATCCTGTCATTATAATCACTTCCGCCTGCGGATCGATTTCTTTAATTTCGGATAAGACCTGAACCCCACCCATTTCCGGCATCCTCACATCCAGGATAATCACGTCATACGGGTTTTGCCGAAGCTTTTGGATGGCTTCTTTCCCGCTTCCGGCTGTCACAGCCTCCAAGCCCCGGACGGTGAGCAATTTGCACATGGTGGTCCTGAAGCGTTCTTCGTCGTCCACAATCAGAACCTTTGGTTGAGTTGGCATGTCAGGTCTCCCCTTGAACGCACCGTTGGATTGGCAGATGAATCGTGAAGGCCGTGCTCCGGCCGACGTCACTGGTAGCTGAGATATAGCCTCCCAGTCTTTCGATGATGCCCCTGCAAATGGCTAATCCCAACCCCGTCCCCTTTCCTTGGGGTTTTGTTGAAAAGAATGGGGTGAAGATCCGCTGCAGATTCTCATTCGGTATTCCGCAGCCCGTGTCCCTGACCACTATTTCCACGGCTCCATTCTCGGCGACCGTAGTTATGCTAATTATTCCATCCTTTTCTATGGCGTGCGACGCGTTTACCAGAAGATTGAGAATAACTTGACGCAACAACGGAGGGTCGCTGTACACCGCGGGGAGATCAGGTTGAAGGTTCCTCACAATTTTAATGTTCTTGTCTGATACTTCCCGTTCGACGAGATCCGTCATGCTTTCTATCAGGTGATTTATGTCCACACACTGAATCACCGGCTCTGCTTCTCGCGCCAGGCTCAGCAGCTTGTGCACGATCTCCTTGCAGCGATCAACCTGCTGTGCGATTTCTCTTAACGAGTCCTTGCAATCATCCAGGTCCTTCAGGCCCTTGAGCGAATCACTTTTCAGGACGTGTTGTATCCATTCAATTTCCTGCGCTATTATGCCCAGCGGATTATTTATTTCATGGGCTATGCCGGCTGAAAGCTCATCGACGGTCGCGAATTCCCGGGCACGGCAAACCTGTTCGTCAATGCAGCGATTTGCCTGATCGACCCCATGAGATTTGCGTGACAAGCTCCAGGCATGAAAAAACCATGCCCCGGCCAACAAAGCCACTCCCAGGCCAATGGAAACCCCGGCCAACAGTCCGACGGGAACGGCGGAAAGGAGGATCAGAGCAGGGATCAGGTAAGCGTGCAGGTCGCGGGTTGTCATTGTTTTGAACTCGCGCGGCGCCTTTTAATTCCGGATGCTCTATGACGGTCATTAATGGCTGTGGGCGGCTTCTTCCCCTTCATCTCTCGATTTCCGGTCTTCCTCAATGAGCTTCCGCTCGTAGGCCTGGTTCATTTGTTCCAGAAGTTCGTCGAGAGGAACAGGCTTCATGACGTAGTTGTATGCCCCAAGCTGCAACCCCTGTATCCCTGAGTCTACCGATCCGTGGCCGGTAAGCATGATCACTTCCGTGAGGGGTCGTCTGGTTTTCATTACCCTGAGGGTTTCTATTCCATCCATGCCGGGCATCTTTACGTCGAGGATCACTACGTCGAAATCCTTGGTCTCCATCAGATCCAGAGCCTGTCGCCCGCTTGTAACGCCTTCGGCAGCCAGGCCTCTATCCTTGAGCCGCTTGACGATGGTTTCAACGAACTCCTCCTCATCGTCTACAATTAGAACTCTGTACGATAGCATCCCTGTCTCCTGTCGCATTCGGTTCCAAGACCTTGCTCGTTTATTTCACCGGCAGCGTGATCGTAAAGGTTGTGCCCTCGTTCGGCTCACTTGCTACCGCGATTCTTCCACCCAACTTTTCCATTATGCTGTAGCTTATGGACAGCCCCAATCCTGTTCCTTCCTGCGGACTTTTGGTGGTGAAAAACGGGTCAAAAATCTTACCCAAGACCTCTTTGGGGATTCCCGGACCGTTGTCGGCAATCTCAACCACCACATTGCGGCTGTTCGTCGAATTCAAGGTGGTCTTTATGCTAATGGTCCCGCCTTTACCCACAGCATCGATGGCATTGTTTATGATGTTAAGAAACACCTGTTGGAGCTGAGTAGAATCCGTGGTCACTTGAGGGATTCCGCCATCGTACTCCGTCCGGATTGTGATATCTCTGTACAATGCTTCATTCTCAAGGAAGGTAAGGGTTTCGGCCAGTAGCCTGTTGATGTCCACCACTTCCTCGGTGGTAGGTTCCATTCTGCGACCGAAACGCAATAGCCGGTGAGTTATGGTCCGGGACCTTTCCACCTGACGCTCTATCTTCTTGATGCAATCCGCGAACTCTTCAAAGTTTTCACTGTTCCTGACATCTTCTTTGTCGAGGAGGTCCTTCATCCAACCGGCCTTTTCACCGATGATTGCCAGCGGGTTGTTAATCTCATGGGCTATGCCTGCGGCAAGCTTCCCTAGCGCGGCCATTTTGCTCGACTGCACCACCAGATCGTCGCTAATGGCTTTCTCCTGCTCCATCCGGATCAGCTCGTTAGTCATGGACCTAGTGGTAAGAATGGTTCCTGTGACAACCAGCAGGATCCCTCCGAGCAATATCAGCGCCTCCATGTACTGAGTTTTAAAGAGGGGGGCCATTTCATCTTTGGGGTCCTCTTTGACAACGAGGATCCAATCCTTGCCTGTAATCTGAGTCGTGCCAAAGAGGTTTTTCTCCCCTTTGATGTCCATTTCTTCCACGTTGGTGCCTACATAGGACGAAAAGTCTGGCGTCATGGGGCGCCCGAGGAGTTCACCGGAAAGCCTTGGGGGCGTCTGCAAGACATTGTTCCTGTTAATGATAAACGCGTCCCCTTTCTTTCCCAACTGCGCGGCCCTCACGATGTTGTCTATGATTTCGGAATTGATGGTTGCGCGCAGAATCCAGGTCCTGTTACCATCGCGTGCGGTCACCGCAATAATGAAATGTGGGATTTTCCTGAAACCAAGAAAAACGTCGCTGATGTAAACTCCGGATGACATGACCTTGTGGAACCACTCCTCGTTTCCGTAATTCACCTCTTTCAGCCTTTCATAGTATGGCCCCACGTAAGCAACATGATTTCCATAGTCGTCTATGACTCCGATATCAATGTAAGACCTCGAACGTGACTGGATGATGTGGAAGACTTTGTTCAAGTATGCCTCATCCTTGAGTTGCTCCATGCTATGGGTGTGCGCGACACTGGTAAGTTGGGAGATTCGCTCATCAAAAAAGAGTTCCAGAGAGCCACGCCTGTTTTGAACCAAGGTTTTCAAGGCTTCCATAAGCTTGTTGTTATAAGCGGAGCTGAACTGATAATAAATTGTGACCCCCATCACCAGCAGGGGCACCAACGAAAACGAGAGCGTCATAATTATGATCTTCAAGCGAAGAGTGCCATAGTGGGGCGAGGCCATCGAAATCCTCCTCGGTTACCCGTTAGTACCGCAATAACCTGTTATCGGCGGTTTCAAAATCCTCTCGGGATGAAAGAGCCATTGAAATTCCACTCACCACACCGTAGCAGCCCACGGTCCAGGCACCGGTTCAGCGGCTGTAAATGCGGGGCATCATCCTGCGCGCGGCAATATTTGCATGGAGGTCCTCCTCGCGGGCGGTAGATGCATGCTCTACTCCCTTGATCACAGTTGCCGGAGCCATTTCCACGCTCTCGCCTGCTCAGCCATTTGGACCTGAGACGCTCGGGCGGAAACGCTCCGGGTAATAGCGGCGGAGAACATCCACTACCACTTTTTTGAGTCGATTCGTGTCTCCTTCCTTCTCAACCACAGCGGCCGCATTGTCAATGGCCGCATGACTAGGGTGTTCCGCAGGAAATGAATGAATCACGACGGGCAGAGGAGGCAGTCGGGATTCCAGCCATTCCAAAGTTTCCAAAGCGTCTCCCTGTGGCATTTCGAGATCCAGGATCAGCAAGTCCGGCGGCTCTTTTACGTCAATCATCATGATCACTTCCTGGCTATCTTTGGCGACCTGAACCCTATATCCCGCCTCCCGGAATTCGCGGCGCAAGAACTCCCGAACGTGACGGTTTTTATCGGCGATCAAGATCCGAAACGACCTGTTCATGGACGTCGCTTCCGTTTACCAATGTGAGTTCCCTCAAGCAATACCCGCGGCATGCCCCCTCCACGAGGTCAAAGTCGCCGTTCGCAGCGGAGGTTGTTGTGCCGCCCGCCACAAGAAAGTTACTTGTTCCGCGGCACCACGGTGCCAGTTGCTGACAGGATGGTTGCAACCCCCATGCCAGGACTCACCAATGCAGAAATGGATCTAATTGCTGCAAACCAGGGGCGTTTTTTCCCAATGATCCGGCGGTTCGGCTTCATGACCCTCGGCGCTCGTGTCAGCATTTCTTACAGCTTGTAAATCCCCGGCGAGGTTGGCGACACAGGTTTGCACCTGAGACCTCATTGTATAATCGGATAGATATCAGCGGCTTTGTGAAGGAATAGATCGCATTTCGCGGTTTTCAGCGGGCTTGCTATGATACTTTCCCGCTTGCCGTAAATGAATGTTTACTCCAAGCGGCTCAAAATGGCTTGATTTACTGGGCAAATCAGTACATAATTCAATGATGTACGAAAGTTTGGGAGATCGGAAACGGTCCGGAGAAATACGGATCGGTTGTTCACCGGCAAGTTTGCCGGTGCCGACACCACCGATATGACAACAGGGAAGCGGTTTTTGTGGAGCACCTGTTTCTTGGACGACTCAAGGTGCTTCAATAGTCTGCGGGGACGGGATTCCAGGCCCGGACCCGATAACATTTTCGGGTCCCACCGCTGCGAGCGATCCATCTAGCGGTTTCTCGCGTCACGTGTGGCCCGGATGTCTTAGTTACGGGTGTAAACCGGGAGTGGGGAGGTTTGGGAGTGTTGTACAAACGCTCTGCGATCGTTGGCAGCGGCGATTTGCGGAGACCACCGCGGCCGAATGACTCAATGTTAAACGCCGTGGCTCAGAGGCAAGACAATTTAGTGAAATCGCTACCATACCTTGCTAGCGCGGGGGCGAAGCCTGCCCTTTAGCTCTCAACCGCAAGCTCCACCAAACATGATCCTTTGGAATCGCCGTACCATATCTCGTGTTCCACCTACCACATCCAACCCATCGACGAAATTCAGGACGGTTCCAATACCGGATGAACGCAGATCGCCCGGGGATTTCGCGGAGACATCTCCATGATTTTAGATGATCAAGTCATTCTGATTACCGGTGGGACAGGCTCGTTCGGCAAGAAGTTCGTCGAGTCAGCCCTGAAGCTCCATAACCCCGCGAAGCTCATCATATTCAGTCGTGACGAATTCAAGCAACACGAGATGCGAGCCTCCGGCTTGAACCACAAATGCCTCCGTTATTTCATTGGCGACGTCCGGGATAGAGAGAGGCTGTACAGGGCCTTGGACGGAGTTGACATCGTGGTGCACGCTGCTGCGATGAAGCAGGTCCCCGCGTGCGAGTACAATCCCATCGAGGCCGTCAAGACCAACGTCCTGGGGGCAGCCAATCTGGTGGACGCAGCAATAGACCGAAACGTAAAAAAGGTCATTGCCTTGAGCACCGACAAGGCCGCTTCTCCCGCGAATCTTTACGGCGCGACCAAGCTGTGCGCTGACAAGCTTTTTGTAGCAGGCAACTCGTACTCTGGTCCCCACAACACCCGTTTCGGCGTTGTCCGGTACGGTAACGTGCTTGCAAGCCGCGGGAGCGTGATCCCCTTTTTCGTGCAAATGGCGCGATCCGGCCTGCTGCCTGTCACGGACCCAAGGATGACGCGTTTCTGGCTGACCCTGGACCAGGCGGTTGCCTTTGTGATCAGTTGCCTAGGACGTATGGAGGGAGGCGAGATTTTTGTCCCCAAAATCCCGAGCATGAACATCCTCGATCTCGCAAAGGCCGTCGCACCGGAATGTCCTACGACAATTATCGGAATCCGGCCTGGCGAGAAACTGCACGAGGTCCTTATTCCGGAAGATGATGCCCGCTGGACGGTGGAATATGATGACAACTATGTGATTCTTCCCCCGTTTCAAGAAGCCGCTGAAGATTACGCCGGCAGAAACGGCGGCAAGATCTGCGAAGACGGCTTTCGTTACTCGAGTGACACCAATGACAGATGGCTTTCTGCGGAAGATCTGAGGCAGATCCTTGGATCGACCGACCCCGAACATGCGGAAGAAAAGAATCAGTAGCACCCGCCAGGGCGTGGCAAAGGTGTCCATTCCTTACGGCCGGCAATGGATTGAGGCGGACGACATAGAAGCCGTCGTCGAAGTCCTCCGGTCAGATTGGCTCACCACGGGCCCCAGGGTCTCCGAGTTTGAAGAAGCCTTTGCGGAACGGGTCCGCGCCAGGTACGCCGTCGCTGTGAGCAGCGGCACAGCGGCTTTGCACGCGGCCGTTCACGCCGTTGGAATCGGACCTGGGGATGAAGTTATAGTCCCGCCTATGACGTTCGCGGCCACGGCCAATTGCGTCGTATTCCAGGGTGGAATCCCCGTGTTTGCCGACGTGGAACCGGGAACCCTTCTGCTCGATCCGAAGCAAGTAGAAGAGAAAATTACCGCTCGCACCAAAGCTGTAATCGCCGTGGATTACGCGGGTCAACCATGCGACTACGATTCATTAAGAAAGATTGCGAGAACTCACGGCCTTGCCCTGATCGATGACGCATGCCACGCTCTCGGGGCTGCGTACAGGCGGCAACCTGTGGGCTCGCTGGCGGATTTGAACACTTTTAGCTTTCATCCCGTAAAGCACATTACCACCGGCGAAGGCGGGATTGTCACCACCGATCGAGAAGATTTGGCTGAGCGCATGAGGCGCTTTAGAAATCACGGCATCAGCACTGACCACAGTGAGCGAACCAAGCAAGGCTCCTGGTTCTACGAAATCGTCGAGCTTGGATACAATTACAGGTTGACGGATTTGCAGTGTGCGCTGGGGTTGAACCAGCTCGGGAAACTATCAGGGTGGGTGAAGCGGCGTCAGGCAATAGCCGCGCGGTACACCGAAGCATTCTCGCTAATTCGCGGAGTTGAGCCTCTAATCACAAAAGCGGACGTCTCTCATGCCTATCATCTCTATGTGGTCCAATTTGACGAGACCGAATTCAAGCGTGACCGAACCGGGATTTTCAGGGCATTGAGAGAAGCAGGCGTAGGGGTCAACGTCCACTACATCCCGGTCCATCTTCACCCGTTCTACCGCCGGAGGTTTGGCACCGGCCCGGGCCTCTGCCCGGTTGCCGAACAGGCGTACCAGCGGATAGTATCTCTCCCTATCTTTCCGCTCATGACCGACGAGCACGTAGATCAAGTGGTTGACGCGGTCGCCGGCCTGGGCCTCGACGCGTAAGGACTCTGTATTTTTCATGGCGATTCCTATAATCATTCAGGCCAGAACCGGGTCGCAACGACTCCCCAGGAAGGTGTTGGCGGAGTTGGCGAACGGCACGGTCCTGGAGTACGTTATCCGCAGATGCAGGCAAAGCAGGCTTGGTTCCAACGTGATCGTAGCCACAAGCGTGCTTCCGCGAGACGATGCTGTAGAGGCTTTGTCGGTCTCTTTGGGTGTGCCGGTTTTTCGGGGAAGCGAAGACGATGTTCTCTCCCGGTACATTGACACAGCGCGCGCGTTTCGTGCCAACGTCCTTATTCGAATTACCGCAGACTGCCCCTTAATAGATCCAAGTGTAATCGACAAGGTTATCGGAATTTATCGGCTCGGACCGGTCGATTATATTACCGTTGAAGGTTATCCGGTGGGCTTGGGGGACGTAGAGCTGGCGACGCTGCCGGCCCTCGAGCGCTGCTTAGCTGAGACCTCTCCGGCCGAAACCTACTATCGCGAACATGTGGCAACTTACATATCCACGCATCCTGACCGGTTCCACTCGCGATCGGAAAGCC
The DNA here is from genome assembly GCA_016212925.1 of Desulfomonile tiedjei. Taxonomy (NCBI): domain Bacteria; kingdom Pseudomonadati; phylum Thermodesulfobacteriota; class Desulfomonilia; order Desulfomonilales; family Desulfomonilaceae; genus Desulfomonile; species Desulfomonile tiedjei. The sequence continues at coordinate 326,258 of JACRDF010000047.1, read as the reverse complement.
CTCCACCGGCTCTTAAGAAACCGGAAATTCACCTGGCGGTTGACGAGCCGGGTGATCTGGAGATCGTTCGGAGGATCTGCGAATACTTTTCCCCCCGCCTGGATTTTCGGACTGCAGAGATACTCGCTTTTCTTGAAGAGCATCCCGATCTGCTCGCCTCGAGTATGCGGAGGAGCCAGCACCCTTGAACATTTTAGTTCGCACGGACGCTTCTGCAGAGATCGGCATGGGTCATGTGATGAGGTCCCTGGCCTTGGCACAGGCGTGGCAGGATTTGGGCGGACAGGTGACTTTCGCCATGGCGACCGGTTCACAGCCGGTTCGGCAAAGGCTGATGTCAGAGAGTATCGATCTACTGAACGTCAAGGAAGTTCCGGGAAGCCGGCAGGACGCTCACGCTACTGCTTCGGCGGCCAAAAAACTTGACGCAACATGGGTGGTACTGGACGGGTACGTCTTTGAGGCCGAGTTCCAAAGAGTTGTCAAAGATTCTCAGCTTCGGTTGTTGGTGATCGACGATTATGGCCATTCGAATCACTACTGGGCCGATATTATTGTCAATCAGGATTTCGCCGCATTCCAAATCCCTTACGGGAACCGGGAGACTTATTCACGACTTTTGCTCGGACCGCGTTACGCGCTCTTGCGCCGTGAATTCACGAATTGGGGCCATAAAACCCTCGAAATTCCCGAGGTGGCTGGAAAGGTCCTCGTGACCATCGGGGGCAGCGACAAGGAAAACCTTACCTCCAAAGTTCTGAAGGCTCTGGAGAAGGCCGATGTTAGCGGCCTTGACGTGGTAGCTGTGATAGGTGGGGCCAATCCGCACTATAAGGAGTTGCTCCTTGCGGCAGCCGATTCATCTGTGCCCGTCCGCTTGGAGCCCAACCCCGTCAATATGCCGGAACTGATGGCATGGGCTGATGTGGCAACTTCAGCCGGGGGAGGCACTTGTGCTGAACTGCTGTTCATGGGTGTTCCTTCGCTCGTAATTATTGTTGCAGACAATCAGGAACAAAATGTGGCAGCGCTGGATTCTGCCGGGGCTGTCATCAGCCTGGGACAGCATGAATTACTGTCCGTGGAGGCAATAACCGCAGCCCTTGCCGGCTTATGCCAAGACTCAAACAAGCGGCGGGAAATGAGCCGGAAAGGCCGAAGCTTGTTAGACGGGCGAGGGGCATTGCGGGTGGCGGAAGTGATGAACGATTCGACAGTCAAGGAACGGAAGGGATAAATGAACCTCGCGGAAATGAAAGGCCTCCGGTTCCCCGATGTTTATGTAACGAGGTTCTTCTTCAAGACAGGCTTCGATCGACGAACGGGCAATGTCCTGGAACTGGGATGCGGTAACGGGAACAACCTCATGCTCTTCTATCACTTCGGCTGGAATGTGGTCGGAATAGACAAGGATCGAGTGGCAGTCCAAGACGCCTTGCACAACTTTGCGGCAGAGAGTTCTGCCCGCGGATCTTACGAATTTGTTTTGCATGATCTTTCCACAGGCCTGAAACAAGTGTCGAAAGGTCATTTTGACGTGCTGTTGATCCCTAATTCTTTATACTATCTCGAACGAGGTCGCGCAGAAGCGCTTCTGGCCGATGCATCGGAGTCTCTCAGGGCAGGTGCTTATGTTTTCCTTAGAGCACGAACCGTTCGCGATTTCCGCTACGGTCGCGGTCAACAGATCGACAAAAACGCTTTTCTGTTGAACACCGAGGAAACAGGAGAGAAAGGGTTGGTAAACGTCTTTTATCATGACCATGAACTCGTTGAGATGCTGCAGCGTCGTCTGGCCCTGGACGTCACAACAGCGGGGATTCTGCACGTGGATTATCAGAACCTACAGCAAGGCATGCTCATATCAAACTCGGATGTAGTCATATGGGGCAGAAAACACGGCCACCCCGTGTCGTCTGACTGATCGATATCAATGCGCGGTTGAAGAGGTGAAAATGGGTGAAGCCGGCCCAAGTGATTCTCCAAAGCAAAATCACGCCACGCCGTCCCTAACTGAGAGGATTTGCCGGGCCCGGCAGTGCTCCAATCTCTCCATGATGCTCATGAAAACGCATGGACATGGGCCTACGGATCTTGTGTCGGCTCCAAATCTGTACCAGGTGGCGCTCAGCCGCTGGTCTATTTACACGGAGATGAAATCATGAAGCCAGAAATCTTGTTTGTAAACCTCCTGACGTTACCTTTGGCAAGCCTTGGCGGCCCTTCGTCAAAGGAGCCCAGCCCGTATATGCCTATTTCGATACCTTTGGGAATATTGTATCTCTCCTCGTACATCCGCAAGCATAACGACGTAGGAAGAGTTGGAATACTGGATTATGTCTTGGACAGCGCAAACGTATCGGCTTATCCCACTGCACGGGAGTTTATAAGACACCTGGCCTTAAATCATGCTTCCTTTGCTCCGGATATCTTGGCTTTTTCGTTTGGCTGTTCGGCATCTCATGATTTCTTCGCCCTGTGTCTTGACGAACTTAAAACTATTTGGCCCGAAGCCAAAACCGTTGTCGGCGGAGTTCATGCAACCAATTGCACCAGACAGGTTCTTGAAAACAAGAATGTGGACTATGTTGTCCGAGGCGAAGGGGAAATCGCTTTCTCTGATTTCCTGCATCAGTTCGACGGCTCCAAAGACATCACGGTCAAGGGGGTCTACTCACACGCAAGCGTTGAACAAACATCTTCGCTGGAATTGGCTCATCCAATAACAGACCTGGACCAAATACCTTTTCCTGATTGGGAACTCATAGAAATGAACAAGTACGTTTCTCAGAAGGGCCGAAGGAAAAGCATCGGTAATGCAGCTACCGCCAAGATGGCGGAAATTGTTACTACGAGGGGGTGCCCGTTCAAGTGCACCTTCTGCTCCGGTCACACGGTCCACGGCCGTACGGTAAGAAGTCGCTCCGTTGAGAACGTGGTGGGGGAAATGAAACTGCTGCACGAGAAATATGGTGTGACATTGTTTATCCCAGGCGATGATTTGTTTACAGCGTCAAAACAGAGGACACAACGTTTATTAAAAGCCATCAAAGGATTGGAGATCACCAATTTGGAACTCCATTTCACCAGCGGTCTACGGATCAATTCCCTGGACGCGGAACTTATGGATGATCTCGTCGACGCAGGGATGACTATGACTTACCTGGCAATAGAATCCGGTTCACCGGACGTTCAAAAACATATCATAAAGAAAAATGTCGATCTGGTGAAGGCCAAATACGTAGCTTCATATTTGAGATCCAAGGGTGTAGTAGTCAGGTGTTATGTCATCCTGGGCTTTCCCGGAGAGACCAAGGAGCAAATGCGAGAAACCATCGACTATGTGAGAGAACTTGATATGGACTGGTGTTCTTTCTTGACAGCGACTCCTCTCGTCGGTTCGGAGATGTATGACCAATTTCTGAAGCTGGGATATATCCGCGATGATGCCGACTTGTGGTCCAAAACCATTTTCGTGAAACGGACTTTCGATACGCGTGAGATTTCTGCCCAGGACTTGAACGAACTTGCCTACATCGCGAATCTTGAAATTAACTTCATAAACAATCCGAACAAAGTTAAGGGCTCATATGAAAGAGCGATTTCACTGTACAACGACATAGTGGAATCTTATCCATTTCACGTCATAGGATGGCATTGCATGATGGAGTGTTATCGGATGCTGGGCCGTTCGGACAAGGTTGCTCAAGTCCAAGCAACGATAGCCTCCTTGCTGGAATCGGATCCGGCTGCCCAGGAAATGTTTAAGAAATATGGCCACTTGATTGCTGATTGGTCGGCATAGTGGGTCATCCCTGCACGCAGAACTTTTTTCAACAGATGGTTTCAGTCAGCCTGAAGTCCGGGTTACCTGAAAACAAGCGTGTGAGACCGGCCGTCATGTCCCGATCGGCCACCACCGGGAGATCCGTCCATGGCTGAAAACCGAGTCTGCGTAATAATGCAGCCGACCTATTTGCCCTGGCTGGGATATTTCGACCTCATCGATCAAAGTACGGTCTTTGTTTTTCTGGACAACGTGCAATTTTCCAAGCAATCATGGCAGCAGAGGAACCGGATCAGGACTGACAAGGGACTGGAATGGCTCACCGTTCCCGTTCTAACTAAAGGAAGGCGCGGCCAATTGATCCGGGATGTTGAAATCAGGCGCTCAAATTCGTTTCCAAAAGATCACGTTCGTTGCATGGAAGTGAATTATGCCAGGAGCCCTTTCTTTCACAAATATTTTGCCGGATTCGAAGCCCTCTTGCTCCGGAACTGCTCTACCCTGGGGGAATTGAACGTTGGCGTGATCCGCTGGCTAGCTTCCGAAATAGGTATAGACGCCAGATTTGAAGTGGCCACTGAAATCGACGCTCAAGGAAGCCGCTCCGAACTCTTGGCGAACATTTGTGAGGAAGTCGGAGCAAACATCTATTTATCGCCAGTGGGCTCTGCCTCTTATTTGACCACAGAGCATGGTGCGTTTGAGAGAAAAAACATAGAGGTCGTCTTCCAAAATTTTGACCATCCCGAATACCGGCAGGTCTTCAAACCCTTCATGCCGTACGCCAGTTGCATCGACCTGCTTTTCAACGCGGGCGAAAGATCGCTGGAGATAATCCGGTCAGGCAGACGGCCGGCTATCACCTTCTCAAAGATGCTCGAACAGGTTCCGCATGTTACCGCTATTCATCAACCAGAGACAAATCAGCACGGATAGCCCGGTATACGTGGTTGCGGAGATGTCGGCCAACCACGGGCAGGATTTCGATCAGGCGGTCCGTATAGTCGAAACCGCGAAATCCTGTGGAGCGGACGCTGTCAAACTCCAAACTTACACAGCCGATACCCTTACCATCGACTGCGATAACGAGTACTTCAGAATTCACGGCACGGTTTGGCATGGGCAGAAACTCTACGAACTCTATCGCCGGGCCTCCACTCCCTGGGAATGGCAGCCGCGTTTGAAAAGAATCGCGGACGATCTTGGGCTGGATCTCTTCAGCACACCGTTTGATGCTACTGCGGTAGACTTCTTGGAAAAGATGGAGGTGCCCTGCTACAAAGTGGCCTCTTTTGAAATTGTGGACCTTCCTCTGCTCCGAAAGATTGCTGAGACCGGGAAACCGATCATCATGTCAACCGGAATGGCTACCCTGGCTGAAATTGACGAGGCTGTGCAAACGGTCCATGATGCCGGTTGCAGTCAGTTGGCATTGCTCAAATGCACCAGCGCATACCCCGCGCCTCCTGAAGAAATGAACCTCCTGACAATTCCTCATCTTTCGGAAGCCTTTCAGGTCCCGGTGGGCCTTTCAGACCATACTTTGGATTTGACCGTGCCCGTTACCGCGGTGGCTCTAGGCGCCTGCATCATAGAAAAGCACTTCACGCTCTCCCGTTCCACGCCGGGGCCGGACAGTGCATTCTCGCTGGAGCCGCAGGAATTCAAAGCCATGGTGGATGCAGTCAGAACGGTATCGCGCTCATTGGGAGCTGTCCATTACGGCGCGTCAGAGAATGAATCCCAGAGCAGGGCCTTTAGAAGGTCCTTGTTTGTGGTGGAGAGCGTGAAGGCCGGCGAGACCTTTACGGAAGTTAACGTGCGATCCATCCGGCCGGGACACGGATTACCTCCGAAGTTCCTCGAACATATAGTCGGGCGTAAGGCAGCACGGGACATTGTTAGAGGCACTCCCCTGACGTGGGAATTGGTCGGAGGGTGACAAACCCGGGTATGAGTAAATTAGTGCTCTTTTTCGGGGCAGACCTGACCGGCAGAAACGCCACGCGCTTTTTGAGAGGCCTTCACCGACGCGGTTGGACATTGGTCGCACTAGATTCCCCGGCAATGGCATGGGCAAACCGAGCGGGCGCGCCGTACACGCTAATTGATGATTGGCTCGATCCTGAGAAGTTCGTCGAAGCCCTGGAAACAGCTATTGTTTGTGAACGGAACTGGTTCGAACCGGTCCGAGAAGAGTTCACTGTGGACGGCATCTGTTGGCCGGACATTGATCGCTATACGACTAATTGGTTTTGGCAAAACGCCATACTGTCGCTGGAGCTGGCGGAGGCATTCAAAAGCAGAGGATGCAACGAGTTTATTTTCTTCCGAAACCTCTTTCCTCGAGCCTCAATTTGGAATGGCGATTCTGATGTCTGCAATGCCATGTGGAACCGGGAGCTATCCGGGAAGGCGACGCGATTAATTCGGCATGATCCGTTGCAGGCCCCTTTCTGGGTTGATACCATAGCTTCCGGGCTCAAGAGGCTCCAAGCACTTATCAATAGCTCCGGCAACAAGCCTTCCCGAAGCGCGGCACCTTTCCCCGAGAAAAGCCTGGTACTGGTGCTGGGACATGAAGAGGCCCTCCGCGTTAATCACATTGTTGAGCACCTGAAAGCTCACTTTCCGGGAAAGGTCGCCGCGGTGATCGGAGGCCCTTATGCTGAATCATCAGGGCAAACCACGGCGGAATGGGGTATTCCGGTTCAACTGAGCGCTACCTGGCCCTTATCTTCCTGGGTGGCCGCATTCCCATCCCGGCTGCTCCCGAGAGTCGATCACGCCCTGGAAACACGTTTTCTGCACGGATACGAGAAGGCCTTGGCCGCGTCGGTTGGCGCCCAGTGGGAAAAGCCCCTGATGCACCTGGGATTTCATTTCCGATACTATTGCAAATATCGCTGGCCCAAGCTGCACACGCACAACTTCAGGTTCTGGTTGAAATTATGGGAAGACCATCGGCCTGCCGCCCTCCTGGTTACTTCCAGGTCGGATACGGTTTTCATACTGGCGTGTGAAGCGGCGAATCGGCTGGGGATTCCCACGTTCTTGATTCCCCACGCAGGGATGAGCCGGTACTACAAGGACCTGGCCTACGGCGATGCCATCCTGTACGGCAGCCGGCTTCAAAGAGTTCACCATGAAAGGTCCGGCCTGCCCGCGTCTCGTCTGGTCGGCTGCAAGGATCTGCTCGCCAGGGATGAGTATCCTGTTAAACCTTCACAGGCTTTCTCTTCACCTTCAAAGTGGCGCGTACTGGTCTTGGTGGAACCGACCGGCGAGGGCCCCAACTTGAACAAGTACACGTCCCCGCGTGCTCAGTTGGAGGCTCTTAGAGCAGTTGTGAAGCCGCCCTCAAACATCGCGGACAGAATAGATCTGGCCATAAAAGTTCATCCCAACAGCCCCGACCTGGAGTTCATCGAAGCCGCAGGAAGTAATGTGGCGGAAAAAATGATGCCCATTTCGTCCGAGCTTCGATTCGCACTCAACGAAACCGATCTGGTCGTCGCGATAAATTTCGGAGGCACTGCGCTGATTCACTGCATGTTGTTGGGCAAACCTGTCATATCCTTTGTCACTGAAAAGGAGCCGATGGCAAAAAGGCCCGACTTTGCCCTTGACTTCTTCGACCAAGGCGTGACCATTGCGCGACGCCCGGAGGAATTGTGGGCCATGATAACAAGGTTTTTCACCGAACCTGAATCGGCCGAGGGTATGAAGCTGAAAGCTGAAAAATTCGCCCGGGACAACCTGGATGACAGTGGGTTCCCCAGCCTTGCTGATGTGATAAGCAAAGCCCTGGGGTGGAAGCAGCCGACGCCCTGACGTTTCGCTTAACCCTTCGCTACGGCGGCTACGCGAGATGAGCCGCCATCCCCCAGACACAGTGCTAAAGCTCGAAAACATGGTCTTTTCCCAACAGCCGGACCCTGACAAAAGATGGGGAATGCGCTTCATCCGATCGCTTGTCCTGGCTCACCCCAGGCGCAGCCTCATCGCTTCACTATGCCTGTTATTGGCAGGTCTGGCCGAAGGAATAAGCGTGGCGAGCCTCGTGCCTCTGCTCGGCCTTGTGACAGGCCAGGGGCCGCACAGCGGCTCCGAACTGGGCCGATATGTGCGGGACATGCTTGGTGCGTTGGGCCTGGAACCGTCTCTGCCCACACTTCTGGTCGTGATAGTGGTTATGGTGGCTGCCAAGGCCGCTCTTGTCCTTGTAGGCATGAAGCAAGCGGGTTACACGGTGGCACAAGTAGAAACCGACCTTCGTCTTTCCTTGATCCGAGCCCTGATGAAAGCGCGCTGGGAGTTCTTTATAACGCAGCGGGAGGGCTCTCTCGCCAATGCGATAACTATTGAGGCTGAAAGGGCGGCAGTAGGGTACTGGCGCGTGTGCCGGGTTGTGGCTTTCTCGGTTCAGGTGGCAGTGTACGCTGCTGTTTCGTTGCTCGTCTCGTGGCAGATTACCCTGGCTGCCTTGGCTGCCAGCTTGATCGGAGTCCGGTTGCTGGGAAAATTCGTGGACCTGTCCCGCGCATCAGGGATACGCCAGACCGAGTTGCTCAATTCCATTTCCGCACGACTTGTGGAAGGCCTCAGCAGCATAAAACCGCTCAAGGCCATGGCCTCCGAGAACATGCTGGGACAGCTCCTGGAATCCGATGCCAAGAGCATGAACCAGGCAAGGCAAAAGGAGATCCTCAGCTACGAAAGCCGTTACGCCCTGTATGAGCCCATATTGGCTGTGCTCATGGCCTTCGGCCTTTACGGTGCCCTTGTGTGGTGGAACGCGGAACTTGAAACCGTGGTACTACTGGCGCTGCTGTTCTGGAGAGCGCTGACCCGCGTGAACGGGATACAAAACGAGTATCAGGATCTGGCTAGAGTGGAAAGCGCTTTTTGGTCCCTGAATGAGGCTATAAGCCGTGCCTCAAGCGAAACCGAGTTGACAACCGGCGGCGAAAAACCTGTCCTGAGCAGAGACATCACCTTTCGCAATGTTGCCTTCTCGTACGGAGACCGAAGAGTCCTGAATAACATTAGCTTGCGGGTCCCCTCGGGGAGTTTTACGGCCTTGGCAGGCCCATCCGGAGCAGGTAAGACAACTATCGCAGATCTCGTGGTCGGTCTGATAAGACCGCAGGAAGGCGATGTGTATGTTGACGACCTCCCCATGTCGGATGTGGACATGAGGGCCTGGCGCTCTATGATCGGCTACGTGCCGCAGGAGACAATCCTCTTTCACGACACGATATATGCCAACGTCACATTGGCTAATCCCGCGCTTACTCCGACGGATGCGGAAGCAGCTCTTAAGGCTGCCGGCGCATGGGAATTCGTTTCCAAGTTGCCCCAAAGGATTCACACCACGGTCGGGGAGCGGGGCGCCAAGCTCTCAGGAGGGCAACGTCAGAGAATCGCCATTGCTCGGGCCCTGGTGAGAAAACCTGCGCTTCTGGTCCTCGATGAGGTTACTTCTGCATTGGACCCTGAGACAGAAGCGGAAATATGTTCAACGCTGATGCGGTTGAAGGGGACTATGACCGTTTTAGCAATTTCCCATCAACAGGCCCTGGTAGATGTCGCGGACATTGTTTATTTCCTCAGCAACAAAGGGACCCTCCTGGAGGCGCCCGGGGCCGACGTTCAGAAACGGGCGCTCGCTATGGAATTCTCTTGAAATAGAAAAAGATGGGAATGGGGCCAAGGCGCGTACTTCATGTTGTGGACGGATTAGAACGCGGCGGCATTACCACGTGGCTGATGAACGTGCTTCGCCATACGAGTCGCGACGTTCTTCAGATGGATTTCCTCGTTCATACGGCCGATCCGTGCTCGTACGATGACGAAGCGCGGGCCCTGGGGTCGCGCATCTTGCACTGTCCGTATCACCGAAAACCTTGGCTATACGCCCGCCACTTCACGAGGCTCGTCAGGGAGTATGGTCCTTACGACATCGTTCACAGCCATTGCCATCGTTTCAGCGGGCTTGTGTTACGATTGGCTTACAAAGAAGCAGTACCGGTTCGCATCGTACACAGTCACAGTGACGCGTCCGCGATTGTTGCCGAGGAAGGACTTTTCAGACGAGCTTACTATTCCTTGATGGACCACTGGATCGATAAGTACGGTACCGTAGGGTTTGCTGCAAGCCGTTCCGCGGCTAAAGACCTGTTCGGCGAGAACTGGGAGTCCGATGGCCGATGGAAGACTCTCTTTTGCGGTATTGATACAACACCCTTCCACCACACCTATGATCGAAGAGCAGTTCGTGAGGAGATAGGGTTGCCATCGGATGCGCCGGTGGTAGGCCATGTGGGCAGATTTACGCGAGCCAAAAATCATATGTTCCTGTTGGAGGTTTTTGCTCATGCTTTGAGATTGGAGCCCAGGCTGCGGCTAATCCTTGTGGGTGACGGACCCGAGGAAGAAATCGTTCGCCAACGGGCCGAACAGGACGATCTTAGGGAGAGGGTCCTTTTTCTTGGCTCTCGTTCTGATGTGCCCCGCCTTTTGTTGAATTGTGTGGACCTGTTTCTGTTCCCGTCGGTATTTGAGGGTCTCGGGCTCGCTCTGGTGGAGGCGCAAGCAGCCGGGCTTCCATGTCTTGTTTCAGAGCAGGTCCCTCGCGAAGCGGACCTTGTGCCGTCCCTTGTTCGACGGTTGTCTCTTTCGCACGGACCGTCCGAATGGGCCGGGCAACTTCTCGACTTGATTAGCGCCCCTCCGAGGCTCTCCTTTCAAGAAGCCCTTGCCATAGTGGAACAAAGCCCATTCAACCTTTCAAACAGTATTCGCGAGCTTCAAGATGCATACACCGAGCAAACAGCACCCGGAAAGAAAATGGAGGCTAGCGCCCAATCCGAGTCTTGCACCTGATAAATGCCTTTAACAGAGGCGGGCTGGAGAGCTGGCTGCTGACCATGCTGCGAGTGATCCCGAGAGATGCATGCCGTATGGACGTGTGCTGTAAAGGAGATGACAAGGGTCCTTGGGCATGGCAGGCGGAAGAACTCGGGGCCGAGGTCTACCACTGCCCTTTGCGGCCTTCTCATATCGGATTTATGCGAGGCCTGGAACGCCTGTTGAAGACTGGACGTTATGATGTTGTTCATAACCACCTTGGCGTGTACAGCGGTTTCCCCGTCTGGATATCACACAGAGCAGGTGTCCCGGTCATTTCCACCTTTCACACCACAAGGATAGATGATCCGCACAATTGGTGGCTCAGGCTCCCCATCTTGACTCAACTGCGCAGATTGTACGGTCGGATAAGCATCAACTATGCCGTGAGAAATTCTGAACTGGTTACCGGCGTTTCTAAAGGCGTGCTGGAAAACATGGCCCCGGATAAGTGCAGGATCAGTGGCCAATGTCGAGTTCTTTACCTCGGGACCGATGTGCCGCCGGCTCCGACTCCGCAAAGCAGAGTGGATTTCAGAACAGCATTGGGACTGTCTGCACAGGCGCCTTTGGTTCTCCATGTAGGCCGCTTCATGGAACAAAAAAACCATGTCGGCCTCATCGCGATATTCGAGCGCGTGCTGCTAGATTGCCCTGAGACAAAGCTTCTCCTGGTCGGAGAAGGCATTTTGAAGGAATCCATCAAAGCCCTGGTGGAAAATCTCGGACTGGGGACTTCGGTCCTATTTCTGGGGCATCGAAACGATGTAGCCGATATAATGCGAAATTGCGATGTTTTCTTGCTTCCGTCGTTTTATGAAGGACTTCCGGTGGTAGCGCTGGAAGCTAACGCGGCTTCCCTGCCGCTGGTGGGATCGAGAATTCCGGGCCTGGCCGAGGCGGTGGAAGAAGGTCGTACAGCCATCTTGCACGATGTGGACGATATCCGGGGCATGGCCGACTCAGTGGTCAGGCTCCTCACTGATCCGGCTTCGGCGCGCCGACTCGGCGAGGCAGGCCGCGAACGCATCCAACAAGAGTTTTCAGCCGAAGCCGGAGCAAAACGCCTACTGGAACTGTACGCCGAATGCCGGCCACGAGTGCGGGCCCAGGCTGGTGGGTAAGCTGGGAGAGCTGAACGATCACCGATCGTGGGAAAACGGCGCGTACGGCGGCTGGTACCTCAACGTGATCTCGTGTCGTCCTTTTGTGACATATAACCCTTGGAACGTATGATCCGCCGGGAAAACCGTTGCCGGCCTCCCATCGATCGAGGCCTTCCAGTAGGGGCTGTAGTTATGGCTGATTACCAATATGAAATCAGAGGCAGCATCGGCTCCCAGGACTATTCTATCGGCAGAATAGTCCAACAGTTTTACTTCGGCGTTCCCCGATGAGAGCTGATCAAGAGGCAATGTGCCAACGTCGGATTTCTTCAGGAATGCCGTGGTCCGAAGCTGCTCGTATTCGGCCTTTCCCAGAGCATCCAGCAGGTCCGAACTTTGATCGAACAATTCCACTTTGGTCATTGGAAGGAACCGAGGCATAAATAGTCGGTTTTCGTATATGTACAGAGGTGCAAAGGGCTTCTTGCCAGCCACATAGTCGATTAGTCTGCTCAGAACCCCTTGCTGCTGAAAAGCGATTAGATTGCCTGTTTCCACGCGCGGCAATTCAGAAAGATTCTCGTCCGCCAGCCGGACCGGCGAAACAAGGAACTGAACATTGGCCAAAGAAAGCAAGGAAAGGTTGTAGTGATCTCTCAGTCGGAGCGGAGCAAACTGAGCCCTGTCGAACCTGGGGAAGGGATTGAAATAGGAAGGTGAAAAAAGGTACACCTTGCTGCCCCAATTGTGAAAGAACCTGAAGATATCTTGATTGGAAAGGATCAACGGAGAAATCACCTTCTCCCAGAATTCCTGGTATCTCTTGGAGTAGACGTTCACGTACCCGTCCGGAGTCTCAAAACCTAGTGTCCACAAGCAGGCCGGAGGTCGAAGGGCCTCGGCAACCGTGGCTACTCGAAAGGGAGGTAAGTGTTTCGTATGGAGCGACAGTTGCTCAACGGCAGGATGAAGGTAGAACTCCTTGAAGTTGGCCCCCAGCGTCGCGTGATACATGTTTCTGACCTGGATGACACAGGACTGGCCCAAAACCCATATCACGGCTAAACCAATCAGCAACGATCTGATCGAGAGTTCCCGACACCGAGTTCCACTAAGGGCTCTTGGGATAGAAACTTTAAAAGGTATGTGGCTCGCTCCGAAAGCGGCTGCCAGACTCAAAAGAAAGGGCACCAAGAGATATACCCTGTTGAAGTTTACAGCCTTCAGGAAAACCAAGTGCTGATGAAAGAACTCATGGACTGGTCCGTATATGGGCTGAAATACCAAACAAAGCATAGCCGCGAGGACCAAGGCCAGCAGGCGACGATCGCGGCGGCGGGAAACGAACAAACCGACGACAGCGAGGCCCAGCGCCCATGCATTGTCCAGTATTATTTGCCAGGAGAACGCGACTTTCCTGAGCATATACTCATGCAAGACGTGATTGTCCCAAGAAGGTCCCATCGGCCCAGGCCAGTCCGCACGATGCGAAAGAGGGACGTTCTCGATCAAGGCCTTTGCCAGTGGCAGGGAAGCAATGCTCCAGGCTAAGGTAAAGGACAATGGAATGAGCATGAACCGCCTTCCCTCCTTGGGCGGCACCACGATAAACCAAAAGAAAACCATAGGCAAAAGGTATACGGCATTGGGAAACCAAGCGGTACAAGCGAAAAACAGCCCGACAAGTGCAGCATATATGTATGATCGGAAAGCGTAGGCATCCAGACGGGAAAGAGCCCACAACACAAAAGGCAACCCTGCCTCGGTGAGGAATCCGTTGTCCAGGGAAAAGCCGGAAATATTCACATTCATGCCTGCTTGAACGTAGGCACCGTAAACAAGGCCTGCATACAGCGAGGGTGCCGGCGGAAGCCCGGCGGGCCCGGTCAGAAGACGAAATGTAAAATATCCGGCCATAAATCGCTGAACAAACTTTATCAGGCCGTACGCCAACCAGCCGGGCAAAAGCGCGAACACCATCACATCAGGTTGGAAGGGCCAGACCTGCATTGACAGGCTGTCAATTCCCACTACCTTCTGGAAGTCCCAGTAGCCCCAGATGCGGTTGATCACTGCTGAAGACAACGCGATGCGATAAGGCAATGCGCTGTCGCCGGTATCATGCAGAAAGACGAATGACAGCGGCCCCAAGCCAAAATAAGTGATGGACAGCCACAGCGACCATAAGGCAAAAATGATGGCCCAATTAGAGCTAAGCCACCGGGAGTCCGGAAGGGGAATTTTCCGGAGGTCAACCTCTGCCTGAATCCGAGCGCTTGCCTGCATTATGGCGCATTCCAATTCGAGGAATCAGTGTCAGCGATAGATTTGATCTCCGGGTCCGAAACCAAGCAGCCGTGGGTTCTATGCTTCATTCAGCTTATAATACGAGGGAGCAGCTCCGGATGCAAAGCTTTGTTCGGGATTTCGAGAGGGCGCCTGGGCTGTTCTCAAGGAATCCTGTGGGATGAATGGTGAGTACCACTCTACATCGAGGTCGAAGCAGTGATTGAAGGAGATATTAGCGACATTCTGTTTGCCATCCCGCTGATGATTTCGGTGCCTTTTTTGGTGAATCATTATTTGAAGGGCCTTCCCTTCACGAAGCAGTTTCGCCGGATGGTTACCTGGGGCGGGGTAATTTGGCTGGTGTTCTCGTTCTTCAACGAAGCGTACGTCTACCTGCTGTTGGGCCTGTCCCCCATGGATGCATATGTTCATTGGACACAGGCAACAAAAGCCGCGGTGGAAATCAGCAGAGGTCACTGGCCTTTCCAGGAGGCATGGCCTTTGGGAAATGAGGCTTACCTCGCATATCTTGCCTATCTCCAATTAATAACAGGTTGCTCTCCCACGCTGCCTGTTGTGATAAACGGCTGGGCCGCGTTTTGGGGCGGGCTGGTCCTCTCCAGATCCTTTGGCAGCCTTTTGCCTTACGGCAGGACACAATCCTTTTGGCTCTTGTTTATCATTTTCTTCCCCTCAACGGTATTTTGGGCCACCAGCAATCTGAAGGAAGCTTTCATGTATTGGGGAGGATGTCAGGTCTTTTCTCTCGTGTTTCCCCGGCGTAATTCAAGCGAACTGTTGAATCCGGGAGCTATTGCGGGTGTGGTAGTGATGGCTGTTTTGCGTCCTCATGTTTGCGCAGTCTGGCTGGGCTCTTGCGCCAGCGTAAGCTTTTTCCAACGCGGTCAAAGAGTTTATGCCGTAATACTGTTGATGGCACTCCCCTTTGTCGAAGCTGGATTACACAAAGCGGTCGGTGTTGAGCTTTCATCCCCAACTTCTGCAATTGATCGCCTGGCAAGGCAGCAAAGCGCGCAGCTGGCCGGTGAAGCGGGCAGTTCGAAAATAGAATATGGAGGAGAAGGGGCGATCTTTTTCGTCTCCGGCTTCACTTCCATATTCTTTCGCCCTTTCCCCTGGGAGATCAGATCATTCAGGATCTTGATCAGCTCGATGGAAACCTGGACCGTCACGCTCTTGATGATTTTCGGATGGCTCAGAATGACACCGTTCGAACGGCGTCTGGCAATCAGGACTCCTGCAATACAGGCGGCTGTTCTTGTCTGCCTGGTGTTTTCGATATTCTTTACCTATCTTCCCAACGAAGGGCTGATGGTGAGGCAAAGGGTGCAAATGATTCCCGCGCTGCTGGTCCTATCATTCTTCCCCTTGTTCTTGAGGGAAATTCTGTCTCATTCAATAAGAAACCAAGGCGGGCAAGGCCCGAGGTCCTTTGCCGCCAAATTCGGATCCGCCAAGTGAGATCCCGGCCGACCCGGCGGTATCATGCCCGAAGCAAGGACCGGTCAGAGGTCTATACCGAGTCCCAAAATTTTTATCCGAATGCGGCTAGTTTGGGTAGTGGCAGAAAAATTTCAGGACTCGTTGTCAACCCTTTCGACGCTCCTCCCAGTAAAGCTCTGCATCGCGAG
Organism: Desulfomonile tiedjei; assembly: GCA_016212925.1. Taxonomy (NCBI): domain Bacteria; kingdom Pseudomonadati; phylum Thermodesulfobacteriota; class Desulfomonilia; order Desulfomonilales; family Desulfomonilaceae; genus Desulfomonile; species Desulfomonile tiedjei. Next base: position 310,512 of record JACRDF010000047.1, on the reverse strand, counting down.
GTTGCAAAATTGTTGTTGGACGAGTTGATTCTCAGGCCTGTAGCTCAGCAGCTTAGATCCCATTAAGCATGTTAGAAGCCATTGCGGCGCCACGTCCTATGGAACGAAAGCACTTAGACCGGCCTTGGATTTCTCCGGGCCACTCGGAACAAACTCAAACCCTTGCCTTAAATAATGGGAAAATGCTCCAAACCTAGTGCGGCAATAGAGGTCTCGATAATCCTCCTCGCGTTTATCTTGGTCAATCTGGGCAGCCAGGTTTTTCAGGAACCGGTTTCTCTGAACGGCGGGAGAGGTTGGGACGGCGTAGAGTATTACTCTATGGCCGAGCAGTTCTCGCAAAGAAAACTGCCTGAAGCAGCAGCCCCTTTTGTCTATCGCATCGGAACGCCCCTTCTCGCCTCGTTGTTCAAGCATGACCTATTGCTGGGCTTCAAGGTGGTGAATATTGTCGGCAACCTGATCACGGTCATTTTGCTCACACTTTGGCTTCGACTCTACTTGCAGGATTGGACAATTCGAGCTTTCCTGGTCCTTATTTTTATGGCTCAATGGCATGGGCCGGTCAGATACGTGTACTATCATCCGGCATATATAGAGCCGTGGTTGCTGGCGTTCTTGCTCATGGGGCTTCTTGCGATTCAACGGGTAGCAGTAAAACCCACGTTCGGCAAGGTGGCTTGTCTGACATTTGTATCCTTTCTGGGCGTTGCCTTTCGAGAAGCGTGTCTGATTATACCGATCGCATCGCTGTTTGCCGCGAATCCGGTGGCTCGCCAAGACTCACTGTCGGCAGCACCAGCCCAGCCAACAGTATCTAGAATGATCGGGCAAACACCGACGGCACTTTTTCTGCCCCTGGCTTTTGCATTATTGAGTTGGCTCGCCGTGCTGTATTTGGTTACCCCTACGTCGAATTATTCATACATCAAGAGAGCGGTTGTTTGGGGTTACAATCAGTCGTTGGCCCTTTACATACATAGCTGGTTCGTGGCTTACGGCCCGGTTTTGGTATTGTTGTTGTACAACTGGCGGAGGACAGGATCGTTTTTGCGGACCAACCAATTTATGCTGGTCTATTTGCTGGGCCTCGCGGCCCTTGCATGGATAGGCGGCACTGACACAGTGAAATTCCTCTTCTGGGCCATGCCGGTGGTTTATCTGCTGGTCGGACGGGCAATAGAGGACAACAAGGAATTGCTGACACTCCCTCTGGTAGTTGTCCTGGTCTTCTGCCAACTGCTCTCGGAGAGAGTCCTCTGGCCGGTACCCGACTATCCAAGTCCCTACTCGGGAGGTCTGATCCTGCTTACTCTCTTGGGGAGCAAAATCCAGTACCTGGACTTGTCCCCTTCCCACGGAAGCCGCGGCATTCAGATTATCTCTCTCTTTCAATATTTGGCCTTGAGCGCTTTGATCCTGTCATGGCTTTATCGCCGCCGCGGCATTGTCGGGAAGTCACGAGTGTCACCCACGGCGAACCCAGCGGCCGATAAGGCCCGATGATCCATTAGCACCAATGAAACAACGCCTGATAGATCTGCTCCGAAAATATCCCAGACTGTTCCAAGTGATGGTTTTTCTGCATTCGACCATTACAACAGTAACTAGCGGATATATTCGGAAATATATGTTCGCCCGCGACGGCAAGTCGGTTCTCCCCGAAACGGCTTGGATCGACCTGACGTACAGGTGCAATCTTCGATGCGAACAGTGCCCTCAGGCCCACGATCTGAGGCATGAAGATTCGAGGATGCTACAATACGCTGAAAAACTTAGTGAACTTAAGCTCGACGAATGGAAATCGGTTATTGATGATCTGAAGACCTCGGGAGTGAAGGGAATTGCGCTTTCCGGCGGCGAAATTTTTCTTCTCGGATTCGCCGGAGATCTGATTAGACATATCCGATCCAATGGTCTGGATTTGGCCATTGCAACAAACGGCACTTTGCTCACCCCTGAAACCGCAGAAGACCTGGTGGACCTCCGTGTGTCCACGGTTTCCATTTCCCTCGAAGGGCCTGAAGAGATCCACAACAGAATATGCAAGAACCCGAGATCTTTTGAAAACGCGCTCAGAGGCCTGGAGGCCCTTCGTAAGAGCAAGGAATCACGGCAAAGCACGCGGCCGAACCTGGCTCTTGGTGTGACGCTTACATCCTCAAACTATCTACACCTCGAACATTTGCCGCAAATCGCAAAGCAATTCAGGGCTGAGGTAAGAATCGGGATGCTCAATTACTCCTTACCCGGAAACGGACCGAGTCCCTCTGCAAGTGACAAAGGTGACGACCTGGACCTTCCGAAGCACCTTCGCACCATGGATTTTGAGAAACTTCGGGAAAGTTGGCAGAGGCTGACACTGCGGGCCAAGGAACTCGACGTGCTCACGTATACCATTCCGATGCACATGGGGATTGACGAAATAATAAGATGGTACTCCGATCCCGACTATGCGTACGCCGCTAAGTGTTTGGCGCCGTGGAACTTCGTGTACATAGACCCGTACGGAAGGCTTCTGAATTGCATGTTGGGAAACACCATGGGGGACCTTAGGATAGCGTCCGTGGCCGAGGTCTACAATTCTGCCGTGTACCGCGAGTTCAGAAACGAACTGAGAAGTTGCGGGCTGTACAAGGCATGCTCCAGATGTTGCATGCTGAGCAATCGCGTCTGGAGCCTTGTCCCGAACCTGACCTCATGGGCTCAGAAGCTCTGATGACAATTAAACTCGTCCACGTTGTCACGGTTCCCGTGACGTTGAAACATCTCCTCAGGGACCAGATAGCTTACATGAGGGGAAAGGGCCTCCAGGTTGTCGCTGTGTCATCTCCAGGTCCGATGCTGGAAGACATGGCATCCCGGGATGGCCTGGAAGTGCACGCGGTGCCCATGAGCCGCTGGATTTCCCCATTTTCCGATTTGGTAGCACTGTGGCGCCTGTTCAGGCTGTTCCGGAAGATCCGCCCGACCATTGTTCATGGTTCAACGGCCAAGGCCTCCGTGCTGGCAATGGCCGCGGCAGCCTTTGCGCGCGTGCCTATAAGATTTTACACGGTCCGAGGTCTCATGACCGAGACCCGGTCGGGAAGCTCCAGACATCTCCTAAGGGCCTTGGAGTCAGTGACATGTTTGCTTGCACAACGGGTGTTTCCTGTGAGCAAGTCGGTTGCGGCCTCGCTCATGTCCGAACGCCTGTGTTCGCCTCATAAGATAAGCCTTCTCGCCCACGGCAGCAGTAACGGGGTCGATGGACAAGGCCGCTTCAATCCCACACGAGTGACCGACTCGGACCGGGACGAATTGCGCGAGCAACTGGCAATCCCGGACAATGCTTTCGTAATTGGTTTCGTGGGCCGGATCGTTAAAAGCAAGGGCGTAGAGGAACTGATCGAGGCGTGGCAAAGCATTAGAAATCGCGGCAATTGCTTTTTGTTGATCATCGGGCATACGGAAGCTCAGGATCCTGTTTCCGCGGCCACGCTGAACGCTTTGCAGAACGACCCTCGGATAGCAAGGATAGCGGCTGTGGAGAATTCGCGGATGCCCTCCTTGTACAGCATTATGAGCTTGCTGGTTCTCCCCACGTACCGGGAAGGATTTCCAAATGTGGTGCTGGAAGCCGCGGCCATGGAGGTCCCCACCGTGGCGACCAGGGTCACGGGTTGCGTGGACGCGGTTAAGGATGGCGAGACCGGCACTCTTGTCCCTCCGCGGGAAGCGCTGTCGCTGGCAAACGCCATAGGAACGTATCTGGAAAACAGGGAATTACGGCTGCGACACGGCAGGGAAGCGAGAAAGCGCGTTCTGAGGGATTTTCAGCAGACTGCTATATGGGATGCCCTGTTTCACGAGTACATGCTCCGCGTTAACCAAAAGGGGCTGGCTCATGTGAGGGCCGGTCAAAAAGATCCCGTACAAGCTCCAGGCTCAGGTGGATCGAGATGACGCGGAGACTGAAGCGATCTTGCGACCTGGTTGCAGCCTTCTTGGGGCTGTTCCTGCTCTCTCCGGTGTTCCTGGGAGTGGCCCTCGCTGTCCGCTTGAGCATGGGCGCTCCGGTTCTGTTCGGTCAGAGCCGTTCGGGACTGCATGGAAGGCCTTTTCGCCTGTGGAAGTTTCGAAGCATGATCGACGATCGCGACGACGCGGGGTGCCTGCTGCCCGACGCTCAGCGCCTCACCCGCCTGGGCGGGGCCCTTCGCAAAACCGCATTGGATGAGCTGCCGCAGTTGTGGAACGTTTTGAAGGGCGAAATGAGTTTTATAGGGCCGCGGCCTTTGCCCGTGGAATACTGGGACCTTTACACTCCGGAGCAACGACGCAGACACGAAGTTCCGCCGGGAATAGTCGGCTGGGCCGGCGTCAATGGCCGCAACGCGAATACCTGGGAGCGGAAGTTCAAGCTGGATCTGTGGTACGTGGACCATTGGTCGCTTATGCTCGATGCGAAGATCTTTCTTTTGGCCATCATTACCGTATTGAGCGGCTCAGGAGTAAATCAAGAGGGGCACGCCACATGCGGAAGATTTACCGGGACACCTGGCCCGGCCTTGGATGGAAGGGGCGAGGGCCGAACAAGCGGTGGTCAGTTCCGAAATCATGATCAGAAGACATCCGAGTCACTCATGGAATAGAACCACGCACTTTCAGCAGACCAATTCGTTCCGTACGGCACTGAATCAAAAGAACGAGCCCCGAAAAAAGTCATTGGTGGCCCTTCCCGGAAGCCCGTGCGTTCCAGGTTCGCACGCAATGGATTGTGTCTCGGAAGCCACATTTTGACGCTTTCAGCCCCGAGTCCGAGGCCGGTTTCCACCGCAGCCGCCACAAGAGCGGTCCCCACCGTCTCTTGTTCAACAGCCACCAGATCTATTATTTCAAGGTCTGTTCCCTGGTAAAGTTTCCAAACAGCGTACCCGAGTAGCTGATCGTCATCCTTGTAGCAGATGAGTTGGTATTTGTTCTCCGGATTGGATTGAAATCGCCATCGAAGGTATGTAGCGTCGCGTTTTACGGCTATGGCATGTCTCGCGGAAACGGATGCCCACAACTGGTTGAAACCATCGTCAAAGACAGTGCATTCACCGATCTTGGCGGTCCGCTCGGGCCTGTGTTTCATTTTTCCGAGGTCCAGCCTGAGCATGGGGATCTCGCATATGTCTCGCCAGCCGAGCCTGCTAACAAACCCTTCGTGCGAGTTTTTGTTCGGAAATCCCCAAACCATGAGATAGCCCGTTTCAGCCATACGGCGATACAGACGATCCGCAAGAACAGGAAAAAGCCCTCGGCCTCGATAGTGGGGATGGGTCATGGTCGTGACCGAAAGACCACAGAGAGCGTCTTTGCCTTGGATGCTCATAAGCACGGGAGAAACCCCGTAGTGCGCCGCGAGCTTATCGCCGTCCCATGCCAATTCTATCAATATTTGTCCAACCGGATTCTCACGGAAGCGCCATTTCCAGTAGTCCATGGTCATCGTTCGGCTGCCGAAGCTTTCCCGAAACAAGGCCAGGATGGCATGCTCATCTCCCGGCATGTAGGATCTGTATTCAATCTGAGTCATTTGACCCTCTGGAATGTGGGAAAGGCGTTAGTTCGGATGAATCCCGCCGTACCGGCCGTTCGAGCCTCAACACGAGCAAAACCCTTTCTGTTATGCTCCGACAATCAGTATGTTCACATCAGACATCCACAGTGTCAAGGAGACTCTGTCCAATGCGAATGCTTGTCATAGCGCCTCATCCCGATGACGAAGTGTTCGGGGCCGGCGGCACAATGGCCAAATACGCGGACGCGGGCAATGAAGTCCACGTCCTGATTATCACCAAGGGCGACGAGCTGTTCGATCCCAAGTTGATTGAGCGAGGCAGAGAAGAAGCCGTCAGGGCCCATGCCCTCTTGGGGGTCAAAAAGACGCACTTCGCGGATTTGCCGTCCATCAAACTGGATACGCTGCCCCAGTACGAGATCAATGATAGGATATCCACATTCCTGCGTCAGATTGAACCGGAGTTGTTGTTTTTGCCCTTCCCGGGGGACATTAACCGTGATCACCAGATTGTCCATAGCAGCGCCATGGTTGCAGCCAGGCCGCTCCAAACAACTGTGCGGTGCATTTACTGTTATGAGGTGCTTTCCTCCACCAACTGGAATTCTCCTGCAATGACAGCGGCCTTTGTGCCAAACGTCTTCTGCGATGTCTCGACAACCATTGATCGCAAAATTGCCGCGGCCAATCTGTATGAATCTCAAATCAAGGCTTACCCGCACGAACGGTCACCGGAGTCGATAATGGTTTTGAGCCGCTATCGAGGCGGCTTTGTGGGTATGGAGCACGCTGAAGCCTTTGTCTGTGTAAGGCATATCCTGCCTTGAAATTGGCCGTCACGCGATAGCCCAAATCCGAAGCAATCTCGGGAAATGACTTTCCCGCGGACTGCGGGACCTACTTCTCGCAACGACACCTTGAAGAAACGGCTGCAAACTGAGCCTTGGGCGAGGGAACATTGGATCAAATATTCGTATTCGGCGCGGGCGGGCACGCAAAGGTTGTTCTGGACGTGATGGAAAGGCAAGGGCTGTACAAGCCGGCCTTTATAGTGGACGACGATGCCGGCCTCAAAGGAAGGACCTTTTTCGGCTATCGAGTCCTGGGGGGCAGAGAAGACTTGCGTGCAGCAGCCAAATCCGAACTCGTGGCGAAATGTTTCGTTGCAATAGGCGATAATTTTCAGAGATTGAGCGTAGCGCAATGGCTTGAGGATCATGGTTATGAATTGATCAGCGCTGTTCATCCTTCAGTTCAATTGGCTCGAGGAGTTTCAATCGGTGCAAATTCCGTGGTGATGGCAGGCTGCGTTATCAATTCAGACGCGAGGATCGCAAATAGCGTCATAGTGAATACCGGCGCCACGGTCGACCATGATTGCTCGATCCGCGACGGCGTCCACATAGCGCCGGGGTGCCATTTATGCGGAAACGTGGCAATTGGGCCGGCCACCTTCCTCGGCGCGGGGACCGTGGTTTCGCCCGGAGTAACAATCGGTGGGAATACCATTGTGGGGACAGGCTCCGTGGTTATTGAAGACCTCCCTGGGCACGTGGTGGCTGTCGGCCATCCTGCAAGAATAGTAAAATCTAACGTCGGTGAAACGTCGCTTAAAGGCGGTAGCCTTGTATGACTCTGCGGGCATTGAGCTTGGTTAATGTGCGGAATTAACGGCGGCTGGGTTGCCGCAGGAATTGAAAAACGGATCATCGAGGAATCGTTGGATGCGATGCGGCATCGCGGGCCTGATGACACCGGTTTGTACCAACAGCACCAAGTCTTCCTGGGAAACAGGCGCCTTTCAATAATCGACCTTGAAGGAGGTCACCAGCCGGTATTCAACGAAGACGGCACTCTGGCCGTAGTCTTCAACGGCGAAATATATAATTACCGCGAACTTATGGCCGATCTGACTTCCCGAGGCCATATCTTCAAAACGCAATCCGACACCGAGGTGCTGGTTCATTTGTATGAGCAGTGCGGGGTCGACATGTGCCGACATTTGCGGGGCATGTTTGCCTTTGCCGTTTGGGACTCGGTAAACCGGCTCATTTACACAGCGCGAGACCGGTTCGGAAAGAAACCACTGTACTACACGCTTCAAAACGGCAATCTGCTCTTTGCTTCCGAATTGAAGGCATTGCGAATCCTTGGTACGCAGACAAAAGCTGCCTGGCAAGTGAGAGACCAGGGTGTCTATGATTTCTTGTCGCTGGCTGTGATTCCTCAGCCTGACACCATCTATGACAAAGTGTATGCCCTGCCGCCCGGCTCGTGGATGGTTTTCGACGGGAGAGATTCGCGGATCGCCAAATATTGGACCTTGGAATTCCAGCCAAAACTGAAGATCTCATACCCTGAAGTCTTGCAGCACACGCGCGAGTTGGTGGGAGAAGCGGTGCGGCTTCGTCTTCGGAGCGATGTGCCGTTGGCGGTATTTCTGTCAGGTGGGATCGATTCGTCCGTAATTGCGTACGAAGCGAGCCGGTCTCTGGGGGAATCGCTTCAAACCTTTACCGTGGCCATGGGAGACGCGGACCTTGATGAATCAACCATCGCTGGAAGGACGGCCCGGGCACTGGGTGTACGCAATAATGTCTTGAACCTGGAACCGAGTCTTGTGGATGATTTGCACAAGGTGGCAAAGGCTTATGACCAACCGTACGCCGATCCTAGCGCAATTCCGACCATGAAGATTGCCAAATTGGCAGCTCAGCACGTGAAGGTGGTTCTCAACGGCGACGGAGGAGACGAGCTATTCGCCGGATATAGGCGATATTTGGCCGCACGGTACCTCAAGATCTTCTCCTTTGTTCCCAGGCCGCTTCTTAGGGCCGCGGTGAAAATTTCACAGAACCGATCCGGCTCTCGACAATCAAAGGCCGGGTTCGTTTTTCGTTTTCTGAGGGCCCTGATTGCTCGCGGAGGGGAACGGTATTTGATAATGACGGTGGACACGTTGCGGGAATCTACTAAGGCACAGGTTTGGATCAAACAGACTATGCGCGGCACTGAGGACTGGATCGAATCCCTCATGCCCACCAACAATATTGCCGACATGGACGCTCTGGTGGATTGCGACCTGCAAATAAACCTTTTGAGCGATCTCCTGGTGAAGATGGATATGGCCAGTATGGCGGCATCCTTGGAAGCCCGGTCCCCTTTGATGGATCACGAGATAGCTGAATTTTCCGCGCGGCTTCCCGCTTCTTACCGATTGCGTTTTGGCCGGACAAAGGCTGTACTGCGGGACGCGTATCGTGATCGCCTCCCGGACGAGGTGATAAACCGAGCCAAGTCGGGGTTTGATCCCCCGCTATTGTCGTGGTTGAAAAATGAGATGAGGCCTCTCACCATGGACTGTCTTCTCGGCCCCACGACCAAAATTGGATCTTATGTTGACCGCTCGTTCGTAAAAGAGCTTTTGCAGGGCAGGACTGCTCAAGACTGCAATTGGGCTTTGCTGGTCTATTCTCTCTTGATTCTTGAGCTGTGGCTGCAAGAGTTCGCCTAACTTCGTGACTTCTTTATCGTACCTTATTAACAGGAGATATGCGGAATAGCGGCCATTGGTCACTGTTTAAAGCCAAGCAACAATGTCCATGTCAGAGATACAATTCTCAAGCAAAGCAACTCGGAATGCCATGTCCGCCGAGATGGAACAATCCTGTTCTCAGCCTGCACATTCGGATGATGCGAGGTTAACTGCCGCGATTTTCGCGTCTGTGGTCGCAGGAGTTCTCACCGGCCTCTACGTTGCAGCTCGTATAGGTTTACGAGACAATTCAGTGGCGGTTGCTCTGGAAACCTTGTCGTTGAGTTTGTTCGTCCTCTTTGCTCCGCCCATCTTCCGCTCGCTGGTCGGGCTTTTGGGCCTGAAGCCGGACGGCTCGTGGCTAAGTTCAGACTCGGCGATCTCGTTGGCCGCTTTCTTGGTCTTACCGATTACCGGGTTTGCGGGCCGATCCGTGGGTGTTACTGCTTTGACCGCCTTTGAGGTTCTTGGTTTTGCCTTCTTTGCGGTGAGCTTCTTGGGCTGGCTTCGAGGGAGCGGCATTGGCCGAAGCCTGCTTTTTCTACTCTTGTCGCTTTTATTCGGTCTTTGGGTAGCGGGAGCGGTTTGGGGTTCCGGATATCAGAACCCGCTCTACGAGGAGGCTTTGGCTGCCGGTTACTATTTGAGCAAGGACATTCTGTTGAATGCATCGTTGTCCGGTATGATTCAGACATATGGTATCCCCAGCACCGGGCTCGATGGTTTGATCTATTGTTCGTATCACTGGGGCGCTTACTGGTGTTTCGCGGGAATCGGAGAAATCCTGCGCATGGACACGATCAAGTTCGCGCAGCTTGGCTTCCCGGTGATCGCGATACCATTTTGGCTCTCACGTCTGCTCATCTTTGTTGTCGAGGTCCGGGAAGTAGTCAGTGACGGTAGAATTACCGGAAAACTGAGGAGCCACTACGCGTTTTGGCTAGTTTTTTTCACCGGTATGATAGGCTTTCTGCCGACGGAGGCAGCCAGAAATATGGCCCTTGGTGGAGACCTGCATTTCATTTCCGTCACTTACACCGTGGGTCTCGCATGGTGTTTCGGCGTTCTATCCCTGGTCGTGTCTGTATGGCGCAGGAGTGCAAAGCCACCCGGGATTCTGACGGCGACTGACCATGTACTGATCTGCACAATTCCCATGCTGCTGTTCGCCGTAGGTCTTATGAAGATTTCTCTGATGTTCCTCCTGGTTGCCATCTATGCCTATCTTTTCTTCAGGTTGCGTTTGTGGCGCTTTCGAACTCCTATTGTTTCTTTGTTATTGAGCGCATTGATGTTGGTAATTGCGGTCAAGCTTACAACAAACCCGGGGTCTGGCTTTGCTCATATCTATCCCTTCGGCTTCTTTATCTCCAACGTCGCGTTTGCCTGGAAGCCTTTCTTTTTGATGTTTTTCTATTTCTGGTCA
>JACRDF010000046.1 GCA_016212925.1 Desulfomonile tiedjei | reverse complement strand
GGCGGGCACGGCCCGCCCTACGATAGGGCGACACGCTCCTGTAGGGCGGGCCGTGCCCGCCGATGGGCCTGCTTACGGGGGCCGAAGGAACGAGGGGGAGAGAGGTCACGAGACAGAAATACGTTATCCGGCCTTGCCCTCGTCGTCTTCAAAAGAGCCCAAGCTTAGGCCGTGCATGTAGAACTCGAGGACTTCCGGATTGTGAACCAGGAAGTTGTGGACGAACAGCGACATCCATCTCGCCTGCGATTCGTCAATATTGCCGAAAATCTCCTGCTGCGCGACATGAATCGCCTCGTGCCAGAGCGTGCTGAGACTCAGGGCCATATCCACCGATTGATCCAGATATATGACTCCGTCCCGGTAAGCTGCCAGGCCAAGCACTCCTTCTGAAACGTGAATCGGGCAAAGGTCCTGAACGTCGTACGTCCGGCCGAATATCATTACCTCTTTGGGAAGTTGCATGAATCTGCCTCCAGTCAATGTGATAGTTTGTTGCTATTGTCCGATGGGTTCTTCCCATTCGCCCCAGTAGAAGGGTTCCATCTCCTGGTACCTTTCCGACCATTGATGCCACTGCCCTTGAGCACACCAGTACCCGGCCGGTTCATCCACTTGAATGGGCTGGGGCTGCAACCGGCACGATGTGCCGTCAAACTTTACGCACTTTGTGCAAATCATTTCGGAACGCTTCATGGAATTTCCTTTCATGGTGATAGGGGTTTGGGGAAGCGGAAGAAACTGTTTACAAAGGGATTACACACTTTGCTTAGCCCTTTCTGATGCCTGACCAGTTGAAGCAGATAGGGCGAGCGAGGTGAGACCGGATCTCGTAGGGGCAGGCCTCGCGCCTGTCCTGATCTGCCCAGCAGACCCAACCAAGGGCGGACGCGGGGGTCCGCCCCTACACAAATCGGGGTTTTGCGTTGGGTGGCCTCACAATTCTTCGCAACCACTTCCGAACAAAATGGAGAAATGAAAGATGGGCTGAGCTAAGCGAATAATCTCCTTCCGAAAGGTCCTCCCCGCAATTCTTTCCTTCCCCTCTCCTATGCGGTTACCAGCGATCTGTGCCACGGGGCCTCGCGGAGCATTTCCTCAGGATTGATGAGCCTATTCATTTCGCGACCTTGATGCTGCCGGATCTGCATTTGGAGCGGTCTCTTGGTCAAGGCACGGAGTTCCCGGGCAGCCTGAGCTTCTTCATCCGAGAGAAAATTCGTGCAAGGCTCGGGGAAAACACACCTCAGGTATTCGGCATTGACCCTCTGAGACGGTGTACGGTCGCCGTTAAAATGCAGCACATACCGGGCGGCCCTCGATTGGTAGGAATGGCAGGCGTCGACGGTTATCCGGCACCCCCATCTGCAATCAACGAGGTTGCCGGCATTGAGTTCGGTCCAATGTTCCACCGTGGTGACCGGTTCTGTCATCGGACCGCCTCCTTTGCCGCGGACCTTTGTTCGTGCCAGTCGTAAGGGATGTCCAGGTGCAACCGGAGCTTGCGCATAGGGGCCAGCAGACCGAACTCCATGGACTCGAAGAGCCTGCGAGCTACCGGATCGTCCAATGAATCGACGTGTAGGCGGACCAGTGAAAGCTGTTCGTGGATTTTGTCAAAGGCTTGAGAAACGAACCTGCGGGGATCGACCGTCTGCATGGCATCCTCCTTTGTGCCGGGTATCCGGGGTTTTGGGTGTGGCTTTTTGTCCTGGGTCCGGAAGGTGGATCGGCCTGTAGTAACCAATAAAGTTAACAAGATGATGGCAGGAGCGATCCTGAACCACGGGTCTGGTTGGCTTTGCCCGTGGTTCCGTTCCAGGGCCAAAGGGAAACATATGTTCTCGTTTCCCCAATGGGACCATAATTAACCTGGCTTGTCAACTCAAAAATGAAAAGTAAAACGAAAGTGGGGTCAGCGCTGCTCCGGTGAGGATTTCCCGCCTGCTGACCCGGTGCAAGGTCCTTATTCCAATTCCCCTTGAAGCCAGTTGCCATCGCGACAGGGTGAAGCCCGACGCAATTTCATCAGGAACGGCGGGCACGGCCCGCCCTACGATAGGGCGACACGCTCCTGTAGGGCGGGCCGTGCCCGCCGGTGGGCCTGCTTAGGGGGGCCGAAGGAACGAGAGCGATAGAGGGCCTTTGTTGGAGCCACGTTACAGTTCCATCTCTCCTTGAGAGAGGGCCGGGTGAGGAGGGGTCGTACTATGATTCCATCTCTTTTATGACTTTTGGGGCAGTCTCAATAGGACTAGGAGCGGCGGGCACGGCCCGCCCTACGATAGGACGACACGCTCCTGCAGGGCGGGCCGTGCCCGCCGGTGGGCTACAAGAATTGGCTCGGCCGGAACTGCCGCCACGACCTTAGGAAGTAGCCTTAAAATCGCTTCGGGCGCTGCCCTTGCTGCTTCTGCCTCCGGATTTGGCCTCCCCGGGTTTACTGTAGCCCATCTGAACGCCAAGCCGGTCCATCCAGAGGTCGTCCAGAGCGGTCCAGCCCACAGCGTCGACTCCAACCCGAGAGGCCTCTCCCAATCTGGTCGCAAGCGCTTGCCACTTGATTTCCTGGTCTGTCCGGTCATTGATGGCCCGATTGCGATCCTGCTGTTCCCAGTAGTTCCGCAGTCGCTGCTCTTCCATTTGCCGTCTCGTTTGTTCCAACTGCAACTCTCTCGTCGGCTCAGAACGCTTCCAATCCACGTCGCCTCGCCAGTCCTGATGCATGGTGTCACCGAGGCGATTCCGCCAATCAGCCTGGCTGGTGAGGAACCGGTGCTGCAATCCCAACCAACTCTGCAAATCACGAATGCTGTCCTGGTACTGGCTGTAACTGGCTTCTTTTTGGGACTTGTTGTAGTTCATGGCCTCTCGAAATCGATCCGCATACCCCGCAGCCAGGGTCTTCATTGCCGACTGATGGAGCGCGGAATCGAGCGACGGGCCTCCTACCACGTTCAGGCCCCCGCGTTTGATCCCCGCGCCGGCTGCGCGTGCGACGTAATCGTCGAGGGTTTTTCGTTGCCCGCCCATGATATGAGACATGTATTCTTCGACTTCGGGATCGTCGAGCTTCGCTACGTTGGTTGACCATGAAGCGGAGGAGCCTCCGCTTGCCGCGGAGGACCGGCTGGAGACTAGTTTTGCTATGGATTTTGCCGCGTCCGCGAACGGATTGCTTCCGTACGCCTTTTGGTAATTGAATTCCCCGTAGTAATCGTTTTGTGGGATCATAAGAGTTTCCTCCTGGTGGATGATGTGTTTGGCCCAATTTGGGGCGATTGCCTTCATCGGGTCAGAGTATATGGGGACAAACGTAATAGCGCGTGGGATGCCGGCGATCCCGCGGTTCGCCCGAACCGCATCCTACGGGCTGTATTTCCGGCACCGAGGCCGATTGCCACAGGGCACCCGCAAGGGGTGCCCCTACCGATCGGCATTCGCCACGATTCCGCGGGGTGGCCCGGACGCCACTGCGTCCGGGTTCCGGAGGAACAGGAGGGGCTGTTTAAGGGCACCGCTCTGTCCAACAGCCTCGAAAGATTTTTCGCGGGTTAGAAGTCACCTCTTGTCGCTACGCGACCCGCTGGTGGGACCGGCATCTTGCCGGTCATCCCGATAGACAGGCTGGAAGCCCTGTCCCACCACACGTCCGGGCCACCCGACCCTGGGAGGTAGAACAGGGGCAGGAATCGTAGGGCCGGCGTCCCTGCCGGCCAAAATGTGCACCGGCACGGAGGCCGGCGCCTACAAGGTCCCGGCTTTCGCCGGGACGACGGATGCCAAATGGCCCTCCCTGGATATTTCATCTCAATTCCATTTCGCCGCATTCGGGGTTTTCGCATTTCCATACCGTTCTGTACCCGCATGCGTAGTCCTCGCTTGTAGGACAAAGGGTCTTCCAGACCGACCATTGGCTTCCGCATTCCGGGCATTTCGCGGTCACGACGGGAATCCCGTTCATTCGCTCAACCACCGCCGCCAGGTATTGAAGAAAGCCGATGTAGTTGTCCAAAGGCAGTCCCGCACTCTGTTCGCTCATTCATTTACTCCGCTATAGTTCTCCGGGCTTGAGGCGGCTCTGCGCCCGGCGAGAATGGAGGGGGAGACGCATCTCCCCCTCCATACCTCCCCCATCGTAATTCCAACACGTTACACTTATCTCAGTGAACGCTTACCTTTACTCTGCCGGGCAGCAGGGATTCCCCGCGCCGCTGAATATCCAGTCTCCATTGCTCATCGGTATGTTGCAGCATTTGCTTCCGCTGACGACGGCTATCGTGGATTCAAAGGCCGTCCCTTCCATGCCGTTGTCTGAATACCAGCAGCACGACGGGCCGCCGGACATGTTCCCGCAACCGCCCTGGCCGCTGAGGTTGGCAGCACCGGCCCCGCTGATCCCGGACACACATTCGCCAAGGGTGTAATAGTAGTCGCCGAAAGGATTGGAAAAGCCGCCATGCTGCCCCGCGCAGTACAGGTCTGCCCTGGCGACGCGGTAGTAATAGCCTGTGGGTGGGATACTCCTGAAAAAGCTCTCGCACTTGTACACACGACCTACCACGTCACTGTATGCCCCTGGGCCGAGACTGCGAGCCACTTGATACGAGGCGCTGTACGACCCTCCGCAGCCGTTGGTGAAGCCAATCAGCAGTGCCCCGTTGCCGCAGCAGCCCGAGCAATGATGGGTCCCGCTAAACGTCAAAGGCCCGCCCAAAGACAGGGTCATGTGACCGTTGTACCTGTTGAGAGTGCCGCCTGAATTGGTCAGACAGGATCGGCTGAACGTCATGCCCGCGTCTGCGGCATAAGAGCAAGCTTCGCTTCCGCTGAAAACGTAGCCGCTGGACTCGTACAAGGTAGTTCCTGACGCGGGAGATATCTGGCTGCTCGTGATTCGGCCCGCGATGGCCTGCTCGTTCCGGTCTCCACCGCCGCAGCCGTCAGTGCCGCTCCACTCAATAAAAGCCCCGCAACACATGGACTTGGAAGCGCTGCCGATTTCACCGTTGACCGCTCGGGACACAGATCTGCTTGACTGAGACCCCGAGTATTTGGTTGAGCCGGACCAGGGCAGTGAACCTCCCCCATTGATCCCGGAAAAACTCCCTTTGATTTGTCCACCGCTGCATCCTTCACCGTACGCGGAGCCGTGAAGATCAATCGTGTTCGACCAATCGTTCGTCGCTATTGGGTGGCTCAAGGTCATCAGAGGAGGTGGAAAAGACCCGTTTTCGCCGCAACAATCGCACCCGCATCCTCCCGGGTAATTCAGGCCCGCGTTGAGAGAGAACCTAAGGGTGTAACCGCCACAGAACTCTTCCGTCAGAGTTCTCGATCCGGAGCAGTTGCCGTACCAACCGTGGATAAGGTCCGGGTCGGGCACATAGTCCATGATCAGGATGTCGCCGGCTTCGAGGCCGAGGGACCTAAACGTCCCATACCGTCCTTTGAAGCTGCCGCCCCCTTGAAGGCTCGCGAAGTCCGTGCACATCGTCGGGCAGAGGATCTTGATGCGGCGGACTTTGGCGCCTTGTTGAGCACAGATCGCTGAGGCGCTTTCCACAGAGACTTCCAGGACCGTGCAGCCGGTGGCCTGGACACTGGATTTACAGTCTTTCGGGTTCATGGGCTTGAAGGATTCAACGTATTGAGGTTTGTTCTCGAAATTCCTTACCGGTTCGTTGCAGCAGCTCGTGTTGGCAGCATCGAAATGTGTGCGTTCCACCATGTTTTCGAACTGAAACAGGTACCCTCGCTGCGAATGGCGACATTGGTATTCCGGAAGCTTGTACGGCCTGGTCCCGGCCTTCTGGGCTTCCGGGAATGAGAGCCCCTGGTAGATGTGGTAAGCGGTGTACCGACCGGAAGTCATTTGATAGGTCCTTTGTGTTGATGATGAAACAGGAGATCATTCACCGCAGAGATCGCGGAGAGCGCGGAGAGTAGTCGTGCACGCACGCGTGCACAACTACCTCTCGTCTGGGCTGCCAGCGGTCCACTTCTTCAAATGACCGTAACAGGCGAAGAAATACCAAGGGGTTTGCCCTCGCCCCCACGCTCTCTCGGAGGGAGAGGGGGATTACCGGCGAGACGCCGGCGCTACTGTACGGCGCGACCCTTGTGGGCGCCCGTGAAGAGGGCAGGCACAAGACCTGCCCCTACAAATCGCCCTCGCCATTGCGGAAAATGGAAAGGGTGATGGCATCGTTCGAGGGATTAAACCCTCTACTCTGGCGGGAGAGGGTGAGGGTGAGGGGGATTTTCCCTCGTTCCCAGGCTGGAGCCTGGGAACGCGTACCGGGAGGCTCTGCCTCCCCTAAGACGCTCTGAGGGACATATCCGAGAATGTCCGGGCTGGAGCCTGGGAACGAGAGTGAAAGCATGGTTCGTGTGATTTACGAAAGCGGTGCGGCTCACCTCTTTCACCGCATCCCACGCACGGGAAAGGGCGTTTTTCCCGTCATTACTGAGCAAGCAGGAAACCAGAGTCTGGACCCCGGATCAAGTCCGGGGTGACGGTCTCATTCCACCAGATCCGTTGGTTACCGCATCCTACGTGCTACGTGCGGCTACATCAGTTTCATTTGATGATAAATCGGTACGATTTCGGCCAATATCTGATCAACCTCGCTGCGTTGTGCTCCCATCCTGGTTGAAAAGTCGATTGCGTCTATTTCTTTGCATACCTCTTCAAAAGCGCCGATGATGGCTCGCAAATCGCGGCGGGAAAAATTCATTTCTACATCTTGGTTACCCGATTTCTTCATTTTCCTGTAGATCGGGATGATTTCGTCCAGTATCCCCTCAGTCTCAATTTTGTCCGATCCCATCTTTATCTGGAAGTCGACTACGCGTAAGCCATTGCACACCTCGTTTAAAGCTTGACCCATGGCTCTCAACTCATTTCGTGACAAAACGAGCAGAACGTGATCAGCATCAAATCCAGTGAGCTTCATAATCACCTCCTGTCATTCGAGATTCTTATCATAATACCGCTTGCCGGCGTCAGGCCTAAACGCAGTCCCTCCATCGGGATGCCCGGGGTCGCGTATGACAACGGTTCCTGTTTTCTTGTCCCAGTAAGCGCCGCGGCCTCCGAATTAGTCTTCCCTCAGAGTTTCGTCCTCATAACAGCTCAAGGTTAACGGAATTCCGAGAGATGCCACGGAGTTCAAGAATTCTGGACTCATCTCCAGGTTGCATTGCCCTCCATAAGCCACAACAATGTCGATTTGAATATCGGTTGCCCCTGCTTTCCTGAAGTGGTGCAGGTTTTTAGCAACAAAGCTAATAATTTCAGGGTCAATAAGTTTCCCTCTTTCTCCACCCTCTCGCAGAATGAGTTTAGCGCTTCCGTAAGGAAGTGGCTGCCCGCGGAACCGACCGAAAGTAGCTATTTCGCCCGGTTCGCTTTTTTCGTCAAATGGCATTCCGGAGTTTCGTTCTGCTTTTGCAGGCGAGAATTCCTCGCCCCACAAACTGCAATGAGCGTAAATATTGAGCATTCTCTTCTCACTTACCATACTTTTTTAGGGGAACATCTGTGTTGATCTCTCTACCTGTTTCTTTGTTACGGAGAACGATATTACCCTTGGGGTCGACTCCGATGTCAACGTTTTTCGGTCGCCCTATTGCCTTCAATTCGGATGGGTGATCTTTCTTAATTTGCTCCTTAATTCGCATGTGAAAATCGTCTCTGGTTGTTCCCAGCCTCTTCGCTATCTCATCCGCAGAGGGGTACTTTGCCTGTATGGGGCTGATAACTGCGGGACCTAGGCCGGTCAAATAGTCTCGCAGCGCACGTAGCGCATCCTCCCAGTTGTCTCGTGCCCAGCCGTATGCGCTCCCGAATGATCCCTTTTCCGTTTTTTCGTCTTCACTATCGGGGTATTCGCCTTCCCCGAGGAACGCGAGCTTCTCGGCCGCGGTTTTCGGGGCAGCCTCGGTTCCATATCGGGACTTTACGTCTCGGAACACGTCTGTCCAAAAATCATCCTTCGCCTGCTTGAGCAGCTTGTCCATCCACACGTCAACATACTCCGGCGAAGGTCTGCCGGCCTCGTCATCATCGTCGTACGGATTACGCCTTTGTCCCTCGCGGGTCGAGCTGAACTCCGGGTGTGTCGCAAACCACCAGCGTCGTTGCTGCTCGGTTTCTATCAAGGTCCCTTCCTTTCGTTCACGAGGGGAATATGAAAGACTCCCCTGTTCCCAGGCTCCAGCCGGGAACGAGAGCAGAGATCACAGAGATCGCGGATGGGTACCACTAGTGGCGATGTCAGTGACTTGTGGGGCAGGCTTTCCAGCCTGCCTGGTCAAAATGTCAACTATGGCAGGCTGGAAAGCCTGCCCCACAAGAAAAGAGTCTGTCCTCGTTCCCAGGCCGGCCCCTACCATTCACAAAAAGGGCCTCCCCCGCAATTCTTCTCATTTCCCATCTTTCAAGAGGCGCCCCATTCTCTGATCAGGCTGACGCCGAGTTGCAGGCCGAACACGTCGGTAACATCGGAGAACTCGAACCGAAACTTGAAGAACCTGCCTTGAGTGTTCACGTTCTCTTCTTCCAGGCCAAAGAGCTGGTTTGGGAGACCCTCCAGGCTGCTCAAACAGATGCCGGCGACGGGATTGGATGCATCGGTCTTGCCGTCGGCCCAAATCTTGACCGTAATGCTTTCACCGGCCACGGTCCGACCGTAGAGCTGCAACCTTCGGACGATTTTGTACCATTGCGGGGAGCCGAAATGGAGCCATCCGGTTTCAGCCCAAGCCGTGATCGGGACACCCAGGTCCGTGGCGTCGTTCGGCCCGAAGAGCCGGAGGACCCTGCCCGAATAGTCACCGCCGTATAAACCGAGCTGTCCCAGCTTACCGGGAGCGTTTTCGTTGTAATGGTAAGCCGTTGTCAGAGAGGCCAGGCTGATGGTAAACGGCGGCAGCCACGTCCTGAGGGTAAGATCGTATATGATCAGCCGGTTGTTGGTCTCCTGGCCGAATCCCGTGGTGATCATCGGCACGGCCCAGATAACCCAGTTTCGCTCAGGCCAATAAACCCCGCAGGCCTCGTGCAGATGCGCGAGATCAAGCCGCGGGAGACTGTTGGTGTCATCCCACCAGGAGACCTCTTCGCTGATTTTGTAGACCTTTATTCCGGCAAAGTACCAGGCCCCTGTGCGGTTTATGTAGTAAAGGCCCATGAGGTTCTTGTCGTCGGCCTCGGTGAGCGGAGCCTTGACCACGACCTGGTTGTTAAGGGGCGCTTGTCCCGCTGCTTCGGCCCTTTCAAAAGAAAAAGTCTCGGGGCTGTATCCGTTGAACAAGTACCAATCTTCGGTCTTTGCTATGAAACCCTGGTTGAAGACGGTATGCGCGGCAACAATTGCATCTTGTCCCCCGATCCTTTGGCTTGCCGAGTCAATGCCGGCAAAACCGTATTCCTCGTATGCGCGGGAGATGTCGGCCTGGTCTGAGGCGTCCGGCCTGTTGAGCAGAACCATTCTGTCTCGCACGGTCAAAGCGAATTTGTGCTTTTTGAGCGGTTCAAGGACCGGCCAGATGCTCGCCTCACTGATGTAGGTCTTGGGAGTCAGTGAGGCTGATACGACAAGTTTCACCCAGTAACCATGCGGATATTCCGGCCCTATGGGCCTGCATTGCCGCCAGGCCGCGGGAGTGGTCCAAGAGAGGCGCCCCTTGACTCCCAAAGTCGTTCCGGCGGGCTTCTGGGTCCTGTCCGCGAATCCCGGCAGGCTTATCCATGCAAGTCCGTTCCAGTAATAGCCTGATACGATCGAGGCAACCTCATTGTGGTAGTCGTTGTGGGGTGTAAGATCCACACCGTTGAACGGCGTCAGATAGCCCACAAAAAGAGCGTCGCCCGAACCCATGCCGACGGGAGACTCCAGTTGTCCGTCGTTCAATCTCGCAAAGGACGGATAAGTGCTGTCACTAACCTCTACGGTGAAATCTTTGGCCGAATTCTCGGAATTGTCCCAGTAAATGAACCCGAGCGGCGTATCGGGCTGACCTTCGCCGATGACTTGCAGGTTTTGGCAGGGAGCTTGAAACAGTATTCTCCTCACCAGGGTCCCTGGGCCGGTTCCGCTGGGCCACGCGAAGGAAAACCAATATCCCGGCACATTGTTGACCACGTGGTAGTCCGCGGAAAAGACCCCTCCTTGGTGTATGACGGTTCCGTCAGTCAGGAGGCCGCTGGTGTGGTCCAGCCACCCACCGCCCGCGGCCCATTCGCCTGAATACCCCTGGACAGTCATTCCGCCGAGTCGATTATTAGGCGATTGCATTTCGAAATGGAAGCCGCTGACGCCCGACATATCCGTGCAGACCAGGAGCTGCCCGCCGGAACCGGACAGAGATGAAAGATCGCCGAATGTGTCCGGGTCTTTGTCGCAAACCTGATTTGTGATGTCGTGCCACGAAGAGCCGCCGTCGTAAGTGATTAGAGCCGCTTTTGGAACGGCCCAGTCCGATCCGGAAGGGTCCATGCAACCGGCAAAAACCAGTGGAGGCCTGTTAAGCCCATCGGTAATAACGGCCCGATCGTTGAGAACGGCCACGGAGCAGGGTCCCGCGTTAGACCCCAGGTTGTACAGTTCCTGAAAGGAAGGCGGACTGCCGGAGACAGGCAGTCGCTCGGCGGAGCCATGCAGGCTGTTGAGATTTTCGTGTTCAATCTGAGCTAAAAGGTAGCTGGACTGGTTTGTGGGAAAGCGGACCTGTGCCAGCGCTGTAAAACGGCCGGCCGGCTCGGGGAGGTCCCCCTGGTTGGTGTAAGAGCATGGGCCGCCATAACCGAAGCCCCACAGTTCGTTGGTCCCTACTCCGCCCAGGAAGATCACCCCCCGGCAAAGCTCATCGTAAACCGCTGAATGGTTGAACAAAGGATTGTTCGAAATACCCTCTCCGGACAAGGTTGTCTCGGAAAAGCTGTCCTCTGCGACGTTGTAGGTCCATATCTTGTCCTCTCCAGGGCCTCCTGCATTTGGCATGTGCCTATTTAGACCCCCGTTAATTATCATCGAGTGTAGAGCGTCAAAGTACACAGCCACATGATGATATACACGCTCGGGATGCGGCTCGGTTCCTCCATCCGGGCTTCTGATCCGGGTCCAGGCGTTTTCGAGGATGTCGTATTTCCACAGGTCCGCGACAACGGCTTCGTCTCCGAGGACAAACATCGGATCATACAAATGCCCCCCGAAGACGAGCATCGTGCGCCGGTCCGAATCGTACACCGCGGTGTGGCCGAATCGAGCCTCGGGCCACGGTCCGCCGGACGACAGCAACGTGCCCTCGTTGTTCTCAACGTCGTACTTCCAGAGATCATGGAAGAGCGAATCGTCGCCGGCCATCCCGCCGAACACGTACATGCACCTTCCGACCGGGTCGAAAATGGCCGAATGTCTCTGCCGGGGAGCCGCGACCGTGCCACTGGGAGAGACGGCTTCCCAGGTATTCGTGGCAACGTCGTATTTCCATAGATCGTTGAGCGTTGAGGAGCCGTCATATCCGCCGAAAACCCACATGGTCCTGTTCATTCGATCATAAACCGCGGAGTGATAGGCCCTGGGCGGTGGACCTTCGGAAGGGGGCCAACAAGGCCAGACGATCTCCCAAGTGTCTGTCGCTATGTCGTATATGCGAAGATCGTCCGAAGGCTCCCCGCCGACAAGGCCTCCGAAGACGAGCATGGCATGGACGTTAGGTTCGTAAACAGCGGAGTGGCCGTAAACCGGGTAGTCCGCCCCGGTGGGATCCGTTGCCAGGCTGGCCACCGGTCCGGGAGTGCCTGGCCCTGACGTACGCAGCGGGCTCACGAGCGCTGCGCTGCATCCACGTCTCGTTTTCATGCCACCATCTACCAGATCGACGTTCTCGCCGGACATAAGGGCGTTTTCGGGATACATGAGAGGATTCTGGCGCTTATCTCGCACGCCGCCTGTCCAATCGAACAGGTTGACGGTCCGGTACGGCTCCTGATTCGTGGAACGCATTTCAACACCTTTCTCGCCCTGAAAACGGGGAATTGCGGGGAGAACCTTTTTTGTAAATGGATTATGGCCTTAGCTCAGCCAATCCTTCAGAATCCGATCATGTGTTCAGGAATTGGAGAACACGGAGGTCTCCGCGTAGGGCAGATCGCCAAACAACCGTAGGGGCAGGCCTCGTGCCTGCCCTGAACTGCACCGCCGGGCCAACCAAGGGCGACCACGAGGGTCCGCCCCTACAAGTTCCGGTCTTGCCTCGCGCTCCTTGCCCCCTGCAAATTGCCGCCTGACTAAAGGAACTGCGCAAGGCATACAATCCATTCGCAAAAAGTTTCCCCCGGAAATTCTCCCTTTGCAAGCCGACTTTAGTATCAGCGGTATGGTCGCAAGGCCAATTTAGGCGGGTCCTTTTCGCCCAGCAGCCTTTGCTTGGCTTGCTCGTAGAGCCCCGAGTATTCCTGGAACTTGACTTCAGCTCCGGGCGCGTGCCGATCACGCAGGAAGGCTTGTTTGAGCACAAAGTAAACAAAGAGCATGTCGTTCGCGGCCGGCAGAGGAGGGGTGGGATTCTCCTCGGAACAGGTCAGATCGGCCGGCAAATAGGAATGATAGGCGCAAAAACCTGACGCCAGATTCGTTGCCGGAGGAGGCCACACATACATGGAATCGTTCTGCACCGCGTAGTATTCCGGCACGCCCGTAGCATTGGACCCGGTCTTTAGTTCTTCGTATTCCTCGAAGCTCCCCAGCGGCATCATCGGAGCGGTTTGGCCGCTGAAATGAACCTGGTGCACATCCTGGTAGCCCGCGATGGCTTCCAAGAGATCGACCCGGTTTTCGCCGGCCTCGGCAGGCATCCAGGTTTCTCGACGCCAGTAATTGTGCTGCCCGATATCCTGTAAGCAGCGATTGATGGACCGAAGAATAAAATTGTCAGGGAGAAAACCGCCTGTAGCCTCGTTGAATAAGTCGCGCACCGTGTCAAATATTTTCCCCACTCTGCCGGCACAATCAGAATCGGCTGAATCATCCACCCGAGCAACCAATGACACGTCAAAGACCTTTATGGCCGCGGGATCTTCCTGCGCAGACGCATTGACCCTCCGAAGAATGAAGCAAAGCACGTCCCCGGGGCTGATCACATGATCTTGGACCTGACCTTGCTTTGCCGAACCTGTCACCGGCAGAGTCCGGGTGGTGAGCCGATCCGCTGTTGAAGCGTCCTGACATTCAAGCGAGAACGTTTCCGTCACAGCGGCCTCATCCGTGACGTTCACCTCGGGACGCATAAGCAGGGTCTTCACCTGCCATTTGTGCCGCAACGACAGGGAAGGGGAAGATTCCTGAATGCGCAGATAAAAGTCATTGCCTGCGCGATAGGTTTCAGGGACTACAATGGAGAACCGGGCCTCGTCCCCGACTTCCCATTCGGTGAAGCCGGCGAGAGAAACCGCATCATACCCGTTGGATGGAACCGCGCCGGAGGACGGGATCAATGTCTCGATGGAGATAACAGCCATAATTGCCTCTTCTGAAAATCGTGAGCGTTACCCTAGATGGTTATCGTTTACCGGGAGAGCTGCCGTAAGGCTTTGGTGGGATGGGCATCTTGCCCGTCATTCTGCGACAGGCAAGATGCCTGTCCCACCCTCACGGCCCGTAGAGCCAGATCACATTCGATGGCAACTCCGGGTCATCGTCCACGTGAATGAAGTCCTTGCCGATCCCGATCCTATTGAACATGGGCAGAGCGGCAGTGAGGAAAGCAAATCTGAAGGCCGCGTCCGGG
The DNA here is from genome assembly GCA_016212925.1 of Desulfomonile tiedjei. Taxonomy (NCBI): domain Bacteria; kingdom Pseudomonadati; phylum Thermodesulfobacteriota; class Desulfomonilia; order Desulfomonilales; family Desulfomonilaceae; genus Desulfomonile; species Desulfomonile tiedjei. Next base: position 26,930 of record JACRDF010000046.1, on the reverse strand, counting down.
CAGCGGACATCCACGGCGTGACTGACATTGTCCTTGGGAACATGCGAAGAACGGGTCTTGCCGCCGAATTTCCTATTAAACCTTTCACATCGCGTTCCCGACAAGATCGTGATTGGCTTTCCGATGAATTCCCGGATCTTGTCGAGCTTGGACACCACGTTCATGGAAATAACAGAGGGATGATCACAGAACCCCTCGCATTTGCAGGTGAATTCCTTTGGCGTGAAATATTTTATCTCGTCCCAGGGGTTTGCAGGCCTTGATTTTTCAGGCTTGCCTTTGGGATGTCCCATTGTTTGACCTCCATTTATTGGGGTTCGGTCTGCAGCACAATCTCTTCCTTGGTGATCAGCCTCAAGGCAACGTTCACCACGGCCAGCAGCACAGTGGCGATCTCCGCCCATCGGCCGGAGTCGAACCCGATTGCTATTACGATGGAACCTACAAAAGCGATCAGGTTGGTCCAAATTGTCTTCGAGGTCCACCAGACTTTTGTGTTTGTCATTTTCAACTCCTTTATTGGTTCACCGGCCTTGAGGCGGCTCTACGCCCGGTGAGGATGGAGGGGGATAAATGGCTAGCGGAGCTGCCGAGAGGCCGCATGAGGATTTTTGCCAGTCTCACCACCGGCTTCTTCGTTAGGCCACGAGGTGTTCCAGACTTTCGGCGACACTACGGCTGCTCTGCAGCCGCCCCTCCAAGCCTCCCCCATCGTTATTTCAAGCGCCTTCGCTTCTCCCGGTGAACGTTTTCAATCTCCTATAGTCAGTCTGCGAACCTTTGACAGGTTCTCCAGCAGTTTTCCATTCAGAGGTTCCAGCACAACGCCCTTTGACATTCCCGCGTGAGTGACTGCTCGCCGGCCTCGGTTGTCATTGAGGAAGGCTCCCACGTGCCCGTTTTTCCTTGCCGGGCGGAAGGTCCAGAAGGGCAGATCGCATTCCCGGGCGTCTTTCAGGTCTATCTCTTTGGAAGTCCACCCTCCCAAGCCATCGGCCATCCGGTCCGATGTGGTTCGGGTAATGCCAGGGATACCGGCCCACTTTGCCGCGAGGAACAGGTAGCCGGAACAGTCCAGCCCCTGCTCGAGGTCACTCGATCCTCCCCACGTGTACTTGGGATGCTTTGCGATTATGAATTGTAGTTGGCCCTTCAGGGAACGCTTGTACGGGTCGGCAAGTCCCCAAGCGTCAGGTCCAGCAAAGGATAGCGCCGATAACCAGCACAACAGCAGCCATGATATAGCTACAAGCTTTCGGATCATTGCCAATGGCCTCCATCCAGTCGCCCGGCGTGACAAAATCGACCGCAACCATTAGGCCCGTAAGGACCGGCACGGCGATCAGCACTGCTGTCATGCGAATCAGGACGTACCGCAGGAGGCTGTATGGATCGTCGCCCATTATCAGCGGCGAGCTGAAACTGATGAATAAAAGGGTCACCAGCCCGATGGCCGATGCTGATGAGAGAATCGCCACTTTGATCATTTCCCGTTTCATTATCCCCTTCCTATGAAATAGCCGACAAAGGCGCCTACGGCTGACAGAGCCGTTCCCATAGCAATGACCATCTGCCAGGTCAGGTTTTCCGACTGTATGCTCTCCTTTCGGTGTGCTTCGGCCCCGTTCTTTGCGGCCTGTTTGTGTTCTACGTGTCTCAACCTGTGGTAAACCTTGTCCATTTCAATGTTGCACCGATTGACACACGCGGAGTGCATTTCTTTCAGTTCGCTCATATTCTTCTGGATGTTGGCCAGAATCGTGTTGATATGATTGAACCTCTCTTCAAGCCATTTCTGTTGTGCCTCGTAGGATTCCCACATGATGCTGACCACCTTGAGACCTTGTACCTGTCGGTAGGAAAACCTTGCTTGTTTCAATCCGGCAACCGGCGGGCGAGGACAATGGATTGTGTGTCCCGCCAACGCGGGACTGGTACGGCGCGGTTCGTGAACCGCCCGAAATCAGGGCGCTTCTCTGAGATTGTCTCAAAATCCATGGCATGGGTGGAATCGTAGGACGAATGGCCCTCACCCTGTCCCCAAAGGGCGAGGGATAGAGGAACTGTAGCGCCGGCATCTTGCCGGTGATTGGTCCCTCTCCCCGCGGGAAGGACATAGGGGAATACCGGCGGGACGCCGGCGCTACGGGGAATCCCCTCTCCCTTTGGGAGCGGGCAGGGTGAGGGTGCCTTCCTTTTGCCTCTGGTTCCCAGGCTCTGCCCGGAAAGGCCTGTCAGTTCAGTATGGTTAGGAAGTCAGAGCCTGGGAACGAGTGAAAACAAGGATTTCCGGGCGAGTCACGCCAAAATAGTTCCCTCAACATTTACGGCCCAATGAAGAGGACTAGTTCCGCTCACAAACCGCTTGCGGTAAAGATCTATGAAATGATAACCGGGTGCCGCAATCTCGATGATGTACATAGGTTGCCTGGCGATTGCCATGATTCCGGCAGTTCCAGGAGTGCTACCCTCTACTCCACCGGGGGCACCGTCCAAGGCCACCACCACGCTTAAGCGACCGGCCGCGTTGGCAGGATCCGTCTGTCCGCCGAATGGTGCGAAAACCGCGAATGTTTGAGTGCCGGCAAAAACTGCGCCTATTCCCGGCGAACCCCAATTGGTCCAAGGCGCGTAAGAGTCATCGGCCACCGCTGCTCCGTTAGCCTGAGCGCTGGCAGCCACCCTTACTTGCTCCGAATTGTAAATGTTGGAGATGAAGCGCTTCGTGACGGAATCGGTAAATTTGGGCGTGCCTGCGTCATTCCTCAGCCGGACTGTTCCCAGGAATCTGCGGCGCCTCCCTATATCGGTGTCCTTGTCGTAGACCAAAACCCCGTCCAACCGCGCCAGGTTTTGTGCCCTGGTGGTGTCGTTGGTCCATCGTTTTGCTACCAGGCGGAAATTGAAGGGGCTGCCGTCTCCCTCGGCGAAAACGTCGTAGTTGGCGTTGTCCGTCAACGTGTTGCCGTCAATATCAATCGCGGTGTTGGACATTGTTATGGAATGGGATGGCGTCACCACCCGCCAATCATCGCTCATCCACAAAGCCGCTCCATAGCCTCGAACAGGGTTCCATGCGAGTTCAGTGTCGCTACCCCACGCGAGCCTGCCTTCGACGACCTCTTTAATGCCTTCCCCAGTAGATGCGGCTTCTGAGGCCACGCTCCGGCACTCACCGAGGTTGCCGCTCGCGTCTATTCTTACAAGCCCGAGGAACAGGCAAGGCATGGTTGGGGGCGGCACGAGCTGCAACCAGTCGTTCGCTGCCAACTCCGCAGTCAGGTCACCTACGATTCGAATTTCGTCATGCGCGGCGTTGATTGTGTCCGCAATTGTATGGACGCTTCCGTCGTTCGAGTCGCATGACCGCTTTACGAGCCGATAGTCATTCCAAGCGCCATTCGAGAGAAAGAACCCGTCCTCATAATTTGCAGCGCTGTTGTGATTGCCCGGATTGATAATACTGTTGGGGGACGAGTAACTAATCGCCTTTACACGGACAAACGGCAACACCAGCACGTCGTTAGGGCTGTTCCCTACCAGGAAAACGCTGTACCAAGAATTGGCGACCTTGGCGCCTCCGATCATTCCCGGAGAGGTTCCAGGCGAGTAAGTGGAGTCAATCTTGGCCGAGAACCTGGAACTTACATCCCAATACTGCGCAATGCTCGCGGTGCCTTGAAATTGCCCTCTCCAACGAAAGCCGGCTTTGTAATACCTTCCCCGCGGGATGTATATTTCATCCGTGTCCTTGTAAACGAAACGAGGCGGTAGGTAATCCGGGGTCACGCCCGCGAGAGCGATTCCCGATGCTCCCACGGCAATACCCGAAGCTCCGTAAGCCGCGCCTGAAATGTCCGACCAGTTGGGTATCTGGCCCGAAGCCAAACCCGAGACTTCCGCAAAGATAATGTCCTGGCCTTGGCCGTCTCCGGATGTGGCGGCCAGAAATATCCCGGACCGTCCGGAAAAATTGAGAATGTCGTCGCCGGTGTTGGCCGCGATGGTCGCACCCTGGACATTGATAAACGCATAGGAGTTCCCCGAGCCCGACCCGCCGCCGGAACCGGTCTGATCCACCGCCCAGTAGAGATCGGTAAGGAGATTGCTTCCGGAAGCCTTCAGCACTTGCCCTGACAGCGGAGAAGCGGAAAAGACCATAAATCCGTTGCCGGAAGACAGCACTATACCGGACGTTTGATCCGTGTCATCGAGCTTGCCCGACGCGTAATGGGCCATTCCTGAAGCTCCGACGGCAACGCCCGAAGTCCCGGCTGCAATCCCGCTCCCGCCTGCGGCAATCCCTGACGCTCCGACTGCTATTCCGGAAGACCCAACAGCGATGCCCAGGGCCTGTGTAGCTGTTCCACTTCCACCCGAAGCCATGCCGCTCGCGGCTACAGCTATTCCGCTTGCACCCGTCGCGATCCCGGAGGCACCGGCGGCCATACCCGAACCACCTTCCGCTATGCCGGAACCACCCCAGGCTGTCCCGCTGATTGCCGACCAGTCGGGGATCTGTCCGCTGACCAACCCGGAAACCTCCAGCCGGATGCTGCTTGTTCCCGTGCCGGAAGATGTTTCCAAGGCCAATGCGATCCCGGAGACGCCGCTTAGATAAAGAGTGTCTTCGCTGCCGGTCGCGGTAAGTAAATTGCCTTCAACATCTATGAATTTGTACGCTTCATTGCCGGCAGGAACCATCCGTGAGCCGTCGGAAACCCACGTCTGGCCCGAGGAAAGATTTCCGCTGAGCAATCGGCCTTTAATGTGCGTTGCGTCACCAACGATCTGCGTCATTGTGCAGCCTTTCTTGTAACCTTGCGGAGAGTTTCCGGGGAGGACGTTTTTGCAAAAACGCCCTCCCCGGACCCCTCCCCAAAAACTCCCCAATTATGGTGTGTTATGGCAGGTAATTTGCGTCGAAGGGTCTAGGCTCCGAAGTGGGTTGGTACGCGCGAGAAGCCACATAAGGACAATGTCAGGCCCTTGGAAGCTGCCACATGTCAATTGCCGGAAATAGTCTCCGGCTTTCCCCAGCCTCTCTCCCAACAGTCCTGCTTTGCACACCCGTCGTTCCCGCGAAGGCGGGAACCCAGGAAATCCCGCGAGACGCGGGACTGGATTCCTGCCTTCGCAGGAATGACGGAAAGTCGTCCTTCCTAATCCGACAAAAAATTAACATGAGTCAAACGTTGCCACGGGCCTCTTCAAGAAACTCTATTTCGTTTCTGCTGGGCAGGCTTCAGCCCGCCGGCGGAGGCTGCTCAGCAGACAGGATACAGAAGTTTTTGGAGAGGGGCGTGGGGTTGGTAGGCACCGGCGTCCCTGCCGGTGCACCTCTGAGGGCCGGCACGGAGGCCGGCCCCTACCATTTTCAAAACGGGCCTCCCCACAAACGTTCTAGTGCAGCTATCACCGTGTCGGTCGATATCCCGGCCATACAGGGGTGGCCTGGAATCGGGCAAGCCTCTTTGTCCATGGCCCACTGGTCGTCGTTGATGCAGGGCCGTTCCAGGATCAAGGAATTGCCGTCCATAGGCGCACGGCCGTGCGTCCTTGCGATAGCAACACCCGATGCGTGATTCTGGACCGCGATGCCAGGACACTCCCCTTGAATGTTGATGATGTTCTCTTTCGTATATCCAAAATGACTGGCCTTGGAACGGCCCCACAAAACGACACCGGGGACCCCGAAAGCCGCGGCCGCGTGGTGAGCCATAGTATCCACGCTGACCATCAGCGAGGCTTTCTCCACAACCGCGAATGCTTCTCGCAGCGGCCGCTCGCACAGGTCCACATCCACTCCGTCAATCAGAGGCTCCTCCTTGGAACCTCTGAGCTGAACCACACGGAAACCTTTCTCATGGGCCCAAGCAACCACCTCCGGCCAACGGTCAAGCGGCCAATTCTTGTTTCCGCTCGGGCCGTAATAATCGAAGGTCTTGGCCGTGGACCACGGGGCTATGACTATATAAGGCCCCTCGGGGATGGTTTGAGCGAAAGAGCCCTTGTCACTGTTCCAGAAGAATCGCGGGGTCAGGTCCTTTGGTTCGGGCAGATCGAACATTCTGCAGTATGCCTGCGCCAAATGCCCCTTCCACCCGTTTGCGCTCGCCCAGGCATACACCGACTGTTCGAGCCTGACAGTTCGCTGCGCATCCAACGGGTGGTCGGCTATCTCGTCAAGATCGGGGTTGCCATCGAGAATCGCCTTTGCCCACGGCGCAAAAACCGCGAGGTTTCGGTTCGGGTTCATCTCCCGCATCATGTGGATCATTGGGGTGGCCATGAATCCGTCGCCAATGGCATGTCCCAGGTTGAGGTGAATGCCCGGTTTCATGCTTTTGCGTTGGGCCATGAACTTTCGGTGATCGTTCAGATAAACATCGGGAGAATAACCCCGAGATCCTCCTCCCGAAGCCCTGAGGTGCCACGCGATTGCCAGCGGATGGACAAACAGCCTGGCCCCTTCCACATGGAGACGCCAGGTAGCCTGAGTTTCGTCCCGGTGCTGGTTGTAGAGCAGGGTTTCAAATCCGCCTATCCTCTCCAGCCATTTTCTGCTGAATAGTATATTCGCTGTAAGGTGTTCGACCGGGACCAAATCCGAGGCTTTGTGGCGGCACCACTGGATGTTTACCTGATCGGAAAGCCCTTCTATGGTGGCGTGGCTGTACCTTGGGTCGTGAGGTTCAAGCGTTTCGATCTCCTGGCCGGGATGGAGAAACAATCCTCCGCATGCTCCAACGTCATCCTGCTTCATCACTTGTACGAGCCGCGAAAAGTAATCCGCTTCCAGCCACGAGTCGTCGTCGACTCTGAAGAACAGCGGGTTCTCGGTTTTCGCCACCTTGAGCCCGACCTGATAGGCCGCGCCTATGCGGCTGACCCGCGGGCCGGCCGCGATTCGTATATCGTGGCCTGTTCTGGTGATTTCACTGAATAGCCTGGGATAGACCCCGATGCTGTTCCAATTCACCGGAACGTCCGAGTCGTCCACAATCACGAGATCCCAGTCCTTGTATTCCTGCCGAATCAAGCTCCAAAGCAACTGGTGGAGCATGTCGGTCCGATTCTTTGTAGCCACGCATGCAGTTATGCGCATAATTCCCCCTGGATTGCGGGGAGACCCTTTTTGTAAAAAGGGTCTCCCCGCGCCCCTCCCCAAAAACTTCTATATCCTGTCCGCTGGGCAGCCTCCGCCATGAGCGGAGGCTGCCCAGCGGGCGAGATATGGAGTTTTTTGAAGGAGGCACTGCGGGAAACTTCCCTACACAAGGAACCTCCCCCGAAATTCTCCTCGCCTTCTAGTATTGGGTCCGACAAGTTACCTACATAACCAAAACGGCTTCCAGGACTCTTCGGGCCGACTGGAGTTATGCAAGCAGGGTGAGGGACCTGACGTTAGAAGCTGCTTCAAAACGTCGGAACGGGAATTTGGTGCCGCGGTCTCCCGTACCACACCATTGTCGCCGACGGCGACAATGGTCCAAAATCATGGGAGTTTTTGGGGAGGGGTCCGGGGAGGCCCTTTTTGCAAAAAGGGCCTCCCCGGATACTCTTCCAAAACTAGCAGGTTTTGAAACCATCCTAGCGCCAGGCCAAGACGGAGACGTTGATGGTGCCTGATTGTGCGGCCAGGGTCATAATGGGCTCGTTGGGTTCTTTCACCACGGGTATTTGGGGCAGGGTGAGGCCGTCGGAAGTCCAGATGATCTCTTCCGACCCTGAAACTGTCCCGGTGAGCCTGGTCTTCGGCGAGTTCCCTTCGATGTGGACGATCATTGCCTTCACGTCCGTATCCAGGGATATGGAGCGGCCAACGGTGTCCACCCCGGTGTAACGCTTGGTAATAAGCTCCGAACCGCGATCGAAGAGCGCAAATCCGTTAGCATCTCTTAATATCGGACTAATTGCCAACTTCCGCCACCTCCTTGATGGAAATGTGTTTTGGAACAGGTGTGCTTTGTGGAATGCTTTGTGGCACTTTTCAGCGCGCTTAATGGCATTCCCGCCTCAGAGGGACCGGACCCGGCGCAGGCGGTCCCTTGCAATTAAGGATCAATTATGAGCGCCGGGTCGTATCGGTAAGTGCAGTTGGAGAGGAGGGCAGGAACTTCCGGGGGAAACTTTTTTGTGTAAAAAAGCTTCTCCCCGCAATTTCCTTGCTCCTACAAGCGATCTCTTTGGTATCGAATCGTAGCGCCGAGCAGTGCCACAGGTATGTTGGACGAAACTGAACCGGAGTCCCTGGTGATCTTGAGGACAACAAGGTCCCCATGGCGGAAGTTGGTCCCTGCTGAAGGGTTTCCGCCGATGTGGCCGGAGACTTCCGCCCATGTGGACGCCATGAGTTTTGCTTCTCCGGAGTAAGCCGCGTTTCCGCTATAGTTTATCTCCTGGAAATCTCGGCCGTTGCCCACCGGCGTTTCATAGGCAATGCCGCTCATTTCCGCGCTTTCGCCGATTCTGGCGAAACCAAGCTTCCATGCCACCTTTCCGGACGCGGAACCAGTGGTCGCCTCAGCGGGAGCAGCGCTTGCGTAGACCAGTTGCACTCCGAGGCCCTCGCTCAAATTCATCTGCTGAGGGACCCGCCACACCAGATATGCGTCGTCACCGTGAGCATCCAGGGCCAGACCGGCAATCCCGGTGTTTTCCACCTCATCGAAGTCCGCGTCTCCGCAGTGCGGGAAATCAGTTTGAGCGTCACCGGATTTGCCGATCCAGGCAAAACTCTGAACAGGGCAATACTCTTCAAAATACTGCGACGCGGGTGGGGTTGACGCAGTTCTCCTGGGTGTCTTTCGCGAAATAGCAGCCATTTCCACTCTCCTATGGTGTATGTCGGTCGAGGTTCGATTGCAGGTCAAGGATTAGTAAGGACTACTTCGAGTAAACATTTGTAGGCTGAAGCGGGCCGCAGGGCAATGTTGGTCAAATCGAACGTGCTGGAGGTTAAAGCTTACAGGATATTCTCGGTCAGGTGTTCGGAACCGACAAAAAACGATCGGGTGGACCAAGTATGAGTGTAGCTACATTATGTATTTGAATGCAGTAACTATTGAAGGTGTTCTTTTGTTCCCCCACCATTTAAATACTATCATACACCAAATAGTTAGACGTGTCAACCATTGATTGAAATCACTAAGTCATGGGCAGTAACTTACTGATGTTTCACACATATGGCCCGGAAATGCCCCGACTCCTATCAGATCCTGCATTCACGGGCGAGATCTTTTACGACTTGTCTATAACTCGATGCCGGCCATCGCAGGTAAGCCTCCGCATAGCCCTCTGCCTGCCCATCTACATACCTGGCGTAATTGAGTCCGTTCCGTAACATGCACAATCTGGAGTAATTGATGAATCCGGACTGCGATTTGTAGTACGAGAGCATTTCCATCTTTTTTTCAAAGTGGGTGGTTATGTCTACGACGTGATTCGGAAAAGGGATATCCGTAGCAACCTCATATCCGTAAATCGGAATATGGTCGTAACTTCCTTTTTGAAGGGCCTCAGCCAGGACAAGATTAGCTGAGAAGTGGTCTTTGTGAGAGTCTATGCACGACGGCACAAAGACCGAGTCAGGCCTCCAGGCGTCCAGGATCGCGCTCAATTTCAAGCCGGCCTCAGTCACATGGTCACCTAAACGCTGGTCCTCGTATTGCCAGAAGACGCTTTCAAATCCAAAGTTCTTCGCAATCTCCTCCGCTTCCCTCTTCCGGACCTTCGCCAGGTCTTGCGCGACCAAAGTCGAGTCCCCTTTATCGCCGGCGGTCATGTACAGCACCAGTATTCTAGTCCCAGCCTCCAAATGCATGGCCATTGTACCGCCCAGGCCGATGATCTCGTCGTCCGCATGAGGAGCAAGCACCAAAACGCGGCCCCTGGTAATCCCCGGTTGCCGCACCAGCTTGTGAGAAAGCGGGAAATAGAATGAACTCCCGACGCACCGTATGTGCTTGAGCAGGAGAATCATTTCGGGAGAGGCCCGATCAAAAAGCAGTTTGCGCCAAATGGCTTTCAAGCTATCGAGCATGAATAACCTTCCATCCTAAATCCTGGTGGCGGCGACTACGATGTCGTTGCAGAAGGTTTTTATCGGCAGGAATCGCGACACTTTGGTTAGGAATCCCTGCAACCAAAGCCCGCCTTTGAGCCCAAAATTCTTTTCTACAAGCGGGAAGTTCGCAAAACCGTGTCTCACGAAGTCCTTGACCTGAAAACCGGATGCAGCGAGAAGCTGTGTCATACGACCAACACTGTAGCGATTGACCGTGAGGCTTTTGCCGCCGCGTTGTCCCCGAATGAATACTGTGGCACCGAACAGAGTGCTTAGAGACCGTTTGATAGGCCCGGAAACGATCAATACCCCGCCCGGCCTCAACAGCTCCCGAAAACGCCTGATCACAGCGAGTTCGTCGGTCTGATACTCCAGAAATCCCAAGGCTAAAATGCCGTCAAATGGCCCCGTGCCGAAATCCGCTTGCATAAAATCGCCGACAACAAAATCGCGATCGCTATAGATCAGGCCACAATCGGCAAAGTTTCGTTTGGAGAGTCCTACCATTTGAGGAGATATGTCGACACATTTCACTTTGTATCCCCTACGGGCCAGCCCAATTGCGTCAATTCCAGGTCCGCAACCTACATCGAGCACCGTGGAATCGGTGGGAAGGTGATTGGACAGTAGCTCCAGAGCGAAGGCCAAGCGATTTTGAAGCACTACATCGTTTGCAGAAGTGGGGAGCGTGTAAAGATCATTCCACGCCTTTGCGCTTTGGTCAAAGTGAGACAGAATATCACGGAGTTGGCTATCGTTATTGGATTTCTCGGGCATTCTTGCGTAACTCGGTTTCTTCGGACTCATACCAATGGGCGGTCATGCAGTTGATGTCATACTCGGTGCCAAAAATTTTGTCCGATTCGAGGCGGCCCGACATCGTCATTCCTGCGGAAGCAGGAATCCCGTCCCGCGTCTCCCGGGATTTCCCGGGTTCCGGCTTTCGCGGGAACCACGCGCGTCATGACGCTCTGGCAAAGTAGGCCCCGTCGATAGAGCCCGAACACCAGACTGATCGTTTAGTGGCCAAACGAGCATTACTTTTGACAACCGGTATAAGATATCCGCGTCCGTGCTCACAGGTTCTTTGGATTCAGGCTATTACTTATTTGTCATCACATCCGGCAACTTGAGCTTCGGACACATTATTCTCATCATGCTCAAATAGGTCCCGGTCATTATCTTCAGCTTTTCCATCTCGTTCTTTGCATCGGCCGGAATTTGTTTGTCGCCGGCCCGCCAAGAGTCTCGCGCCGTGGCCAGCAGTCCCTCGATGATGGTCAGATACTGTTTGACGATGCGGTCCACCTCGGGGTCTTTCGTGCCTGATTCCCGCATGTTTTTTAGGGATTCGGCCAGAGCTTCCGTAAGCTGGGATACCTTCTCATCCTCACTAGCTGCCGAGTGGGCGATATTGACCACCTTATCTATTTGGTTTTGAAGTCCCTCACACAGAGCGGGGTCCATCCCAAACGAACGGCCCATGTCCTGAATTTCCTTATCTTGCGGACCAAGATTTTGGTTCTGAGCCAAGCAGGGCGCCAAACCGATTACGGCAAAGGCCCACAGGAAGATTAGCGTTGTGGCGAAAAAACGTTTCATGATTCCCTCTCTGCTGAAAGCGGTTTCAAAATCCCTCTGCCTGAAGGAGATTTCGGACTTACCGACCCCCGACCGTTGTCGCTGAGAGCGACAACGGGCCAAGATCATGGGAGTTTTTGCGGTGGGGTCCGGGGAACGTCATTCTTGCGAACCCCGGATCGGTGTCCGGGGCAGGGTCCGGAATCGTAGGGCCGGCGTCCCTGCCGGCCAAAATGTGCACCGGCACGGAGGCCGGTGCCTACAAGGTCCCGGCTTTCGCCGGGACGACGGATGCAAAAAGGGCCTCCCCGGAAACTCTTCCAGAAATTCGCAGGTGTTGGCCCCCTGCTTTAATCTTTTAGCGCGGTCCTGATCTCTTCCAAACCCATCAACTTAATGCCCAAAAACTTGCCGTTGGCATCAAAATCGAATCCGAATTTCGCCTTTCCCAGTTCCTTGCACGCACGGCAAAGGTCGGTAAGTCGGTATTCCACCACGAAGCGCTGCCCACCGCCCGGAAGTGGTTCCACAACCGGCGCCTCAGTGCTAAAGCGGTCCTCAGGCCACATCTCGGCATTGGGAAATCGCTGGACCAGCTTTGTATAGGCCGGGTCTTTTACCAGTTGCTCTTTCGGCAGCTTCAGGCTGTCAACATCCACCATTGGCGGATCGCCGTTCACGAGCAGGTAACCGTAGTTGGTATTGGCCCTGAACGGATACGCTACATAAGCGATGTCCACCGGGCCGGCTTCACGAAAAGCCCGGAGGTAGCCAGTGTTGTCGGTAAGTCTGGCAAATCCCACGGCCTGCGGCGACGCTCCATGCTTTTGCATGAACGAGACAAAGCACTCGCCGAAGTCCGACGCCTTCTTTGAGCCGCATTCCTTGAAGACTGATTTGATATTCTTGTCGGCCTCCGTCCAGATAGCCTCTGGACCAATCGGTTGCAGCGAGCCTTTATCCGCGGAGAAGCAGATCTGAACGAAAAAAAGAACGCAACAAAAGGCCGTCAGAATAAGGAGCGCAGACCTTTTCACAATTTCCTCCTTCGGAACCGCTAACAACAGTAAGAAATAATTCTACCTGTATCCTTGTCCACGGAGAACTCTGGTGTCAAGGAAAGACGTGGCTGGCAGGGGAAGCAAGTTGGCATCTTATTTCACCAGCGACGCCAACTTGATAGCCTTGACGCGGTTTTTCCTCTTCGGAGAATGAACTACCTGGGAGCGGATTCAGGTTCAGATCCGGCTGATTCCTGCGCTTTTGCGGCTGACTTTGCCCTTAGCTTTCTCGATCGGTCTTCGTATTCGATTGCTTTTTCAGTGTCGTCGGTCATCCAGCAGGCCTGTGCCAAGGCGTCGAGCGGTTCCTCGAGTTTGGGGTGGTCAGGCCCCAGCGCCTTTTCCTTGATTTCCAAGGCCCTTGTCAATGGTTCACGGGCTTGTTCATACTTGCGCGCCTTAATAAGAGCAACGCCCAGATTGTAATAAGCAATTCCGACAGAGTCGTCATCAGCGCCGAAAAGGCCCTCCCGGATGCGAATAACCTCTCGGAACGACGCCTCGGCTTCGTCAAACCGAGAGGTCTTGGCCTGAGCACCTGCCAGCGCTTCCAGCATGGTGGCGAATAAGTAGTGTTGTCTTCCGACTTCTTGTTCCAAAATTGGCAATGCCCTTTCAAGAAGGGGCTTTGCCTCTTTATACCTCTCAAGCATGGTGTACACGCCAGCCAGTGCCGACAAGGCGGTACCCATGTTTAGCCTATCTCCTTGGGAGTCCTTCTCTGCCATTTCCAGGAGACGGCAGGCAACCGGCAATGCGTCTGCAAACCTGCCGTGTTGGAGCATCTGTCCAAACTCCTGAATGGCTTCGTTGTAGTAGACATCATGAGCCATACAGGGAACGGAGAGGACATACCATGCTAACCCAATCAGGCATGTAAGAAACCACAAATTTCGTCTCATCGAAGCCACTCCTTTCCATTACATGGAACTGGCTCCACAGCGGTGCCCCCGCCGCCGGATTGTTGTTTTGTATCAGATGACCATGCCTATGGCCAGCACTTCCATCGGGGAAAGCCAACTCCTCAGTTACTCGGGGCGTTACACCAGCATTGCCAGGACGTCAGCCCGAACCGATCTCGGCGGGGAGAAAATGCTTTCCCGCCGAACGCGAGACGTCGCTCTTCGCAATGACAGCTCACATCTAGTGTGTTACGACAATAATAGCGAACTGGTATAAGGCGCAACTCTTCCGAGTCGGCCGTAACCCAATCTCCACAGGGGGCCTCACTTTTTTGTCTGCCAGTTAACGGTTACGGAGCCATTTGTTGAAATCGCTAGGAATCTGGCCCCAGTTAAGTCGCAGTTCGCCCTGGACCACAAAATCGGGAATTTTGAACTTCTGTCCGCGAACATTGATTTCAAGAGGGCCGGCCTCCTGTTGCCCGGGTGAAGGTGGCATTGGGCCACCAGACCCTCCATCGGCATGGCCTTTGGTAGACCCCTGTTGGAGATGCTCCGCAAACTGTTTGGCCAGATCGATCATTTTCTCCGCGCCCAGCTTTGGGCCTTCTTTTCTGAGCCACTCGTTGAAAGCCGGCCCCAGACCAAAACGATAGGAGATCTCGTCGGCCACGTCGGTATAGAAGTCTCGTTCAGGGAACGCAGGCAAATTGGGGTCCCTGGCAGGCCAATAGTAAGCCCCAAGAAAAAGAACGGCCGAAAAGAGCGTCTCAAACCCCTCTCTTGCTATGAACATGATCCAGAGAATGTGATCAGGGCATTTATGCAGGTTGACCCTGAAGAGCTAAAAAGGTTCGAAGAAGAATAGTGGTTGTAATGGAGAGAAGAACCAAACGCAAAAGAAAAAAATCGCCAATCGTCCCCGCGTTTCGCTGGTGCGTCTATCTCTTTGTCAATTCTCGCTTGATGTTATCGAAAAGAGGGGCAACCAATCGCTGAACGAAAAGAGTAGGTTCCTCCCTTTCCGCCTCAAGGATTTTTCGCTCATGCAGATTAGGAAAGTACTCTTTCTCGAATTCATCGAGGGTTCTAAACTTTTTTCTTTCTCCCTTTGTTATTTTTGTCATCATCTATTCTCCTAAAGTAATTTCTGAAGAACTGTTGATTCAACTCAGCGGGGAAATAGCGCTTCCGTTTTATCCAAACAAAACCATCGCCTTTTGAGATGACGGCTACGTCAATAGGTTCCCCTACGGTTTCCGCCTCCATAGACATTTTCCGCTTGAATGAAGTTAGGCTAACCAAAGATTCTGCCATCAACGCTAGCGCGTCTTTGGGAAGCATAGTTACGACCTTAAGTACGCGGCTCGAAAACTCTTCCTTTTTAAACTCAGCCAACATTTTCTCAATGCCTTCAAATTGCTTCTGGGCTTCATCCGCCAATTTTGCCTTTAGCCCCTTCTTTTGAGCATGCGTCAAGTTGGGGATGTTGTCAATAATGACCTGGGGATACTGGTGCAGGATATTGGCAATAAGTCCTTTTGTGGTTCGCTCATATAAAGGGTCAACGCCGTCCATAAATCGAACCACCATTTCACTTTGCGCAAAAGGCGCGATTGATGCTCCCGTCCCAAGCCCCAGCTCCATTTCGCTATCGCGCACATATCGCAATACGTTGGCTGCAATACCATCAATCGAGAAAGAAACCAGGGAAGGGAACGCATCATCTGTGCCGAACCCCGCAACCACCAAACCAGAGATTCCCGTATGTGCCAGCGGAGATCTGCTAAAGTATTCAAGTGCAATATTGTTAATAGTTCGTGATGTCTTCTGGGACAGGGGCAGTTTCTCGAAAGCTTCCTTTTTGTACTTCTCTATAATTCCGATGTATTTCCTCTTGAGATCACGTTTGTAATCTGAGGGAAGATTCTCCAGTAATGGTCCCTTCAACCAGAACTCATAGTGCTGTTTAATCGCTTGAGAGGCTATTCTCTTGATGCCTGTTTCCGTCAATCGAACACCAGCGCACATTTTGTCATTGGCTGCTTTGATTACCTCTTTTGACAGGAAAGAGAACAATGCCGAAAGGGATGCAGCCACATACTGTTCTTGATGTGCCTCGCTAGAGATTGTCGATGCCGTCCCCAGGAAAGAAAGAAACCTATCAGCATATATACGGAGTGAAGGGAAATGTTGAGTGCCCAATTGTGACCGGTACATTTTGATTATCGTCTCCCATGGGATACCCATGAAAGAAGCACTGCCATAGACCATTATCCCAACCGGATGGTATTTAGACAGACTGAAAATCTTGTTGGCAGAGGGGAAGATCTTGTGACTTTCCTGGTCCCTCATCGTGACGGCACTATCCGCCGCAAGGGCAACGGCCTGATTATTCATGATGACTATTTCCGCGGTCATCGGAAAACCTGTCGAGGATGATTGGTTATAGGAAACATGTAATCATATCTTAATCGCGAGCACGTTGTCAAAATATTCTACAGGTAGACACGTAACCGCAAGAAGACAACGCTGAAAGCGATTAACTCTTATCATACTCGCGCAGGCCGTCAACTGAAATGCGATGATTGTGGTCCGTAGTGCCAAGTGCATACTTCCGAAAAAGTTTTTGGAGAGGGGTGCGGGGGGTTGGTAGGCACCGGCGTCCCTGCCGGTGCACCCCTGAGGGCCGGCACGGAGGCCGGCCCCTACCATTCACAAAAAGGGGCTCCCCGCAATTGTCCCCCTAAAGTTAGTCGGCCGGAAGGCCGTAGATCATGCCGATGTTGGCTCTGGGGTTTCGAGCCACAACTCCATAGGTCTGGAAGGAGATCAGCCAGCGCTGGTAACGGCCCTGAGTGGGAATCTCCTTGCGTTCGATCTGGTCATTGGCAAAGAACCCGTATTCCATTTCTTTGAAATTCACCATGATCAGCGTATCAGGCCTCATGTACCTGTCGGAAAGGATCGGAAAACGCTTGCCGATCTTCGCGTCGAAGGTGTCAACGTGGAATCCTATGTCCTTCTCGTCTTTCTCCATCCGGCGGTATGAAATGTCGAAATCATGGATGTACTGATGTGTGAGCGGATGGCACACAATCCACCAGTTGCCTGTGTTGTAGTTGGCATGCTCGTCGAGCCACAGGTGGCGGGCAAGATTGTCCAGGTCGGTCTTTGTTAGCGCGGCACCTGCTTTGTTCACGAAAACATTCGGATTGGAGAGTTCGGCCTGGGTTATTATCGGCCAGGTGCAGATGCCGCACATGGTCGGCTCTTCGGTCTTATTGCCGTACACAAAGTCCGAACCATCGTGGTAAGGCCTGGAGCGAAGCACCGCATAAGCCAACTGGCGTCTGAGCTTGGCCATGAGAGCCTTGACTTGATGATTGACCTCGTCGTTGACCACCTCGTACTTCGTGTTCTTGCGGGTTTTGGGGATCTCGAAGGTTTCCGCATGGATCTGAGTGCCCACCTCCCGGAAGATCCTGTCGAGTGCGCGAGGGTCAGAGGCATCCCGATAGTCGGACCATACCTCGGCGATGATATCCCAATAGACAGGCCCGGTGTCATCGCTCAGGGTGGTGTTGCCATATGCGGTCACGGAAGCGGTCAGACCATCGACCGAAACCGCTTTGGCCTGAACACCGTCCGACGGCCGTTCAAGAATGGTGCCCACGCGAACGGCTTTCCTTACCGATTCCGCATTGACCGGCTGGCCGAACAGGTGTCCGGAAAAGGTGAGAGTATCGCCGGTGAGCCTTGCAGTAATTCGCGACGGATATCCCCATTCCTCCATCCATCGAACCACGGGGCCGGCTACCGGATCACCGATCTTAACCTTGGACAGAACGTCGCTTTCCTCCTGGACCACCTTGTCGAGCCCACCTCGGAGGATTTTCTGAAGGGAGCGTTCGGATTCAGGGTCGCCCTGAGTCCAGAGCTTCATAAAGTCAGAAACATTTCCAGCCATTGCAATTGTCTCCTTAATTTGTTGGTTGTGATTCCAAAGGGCCCGGGCCTTCTCGGCAAGCGCCCCATATCAATTAGATTTTGATGGTGCGCAGACCCGCGAAAAGGTCATCCAGGGTCTTTGCGTCCTTAATTACCCGATCCAGGTCCTTGTCCTTGTCCACGGGTTCGCCCATTTCGCCACCGGTCTCAACAGCGGCCTGGTTCCTTATTTCCTTGGCCGCGGCCGCCCTGAGGCGGGATTTCTGCGAGCTGTTAGATTCGATGTCGCGGATGATGGCCCCGACCTCTTCCGGCCGTACTCCTCGGTCCATGATCAAATGTTCCACAAGGCGCTTATGTTTTTTCAGGCCTTCGTTCTTGGGATCATCGAGGAACTTTTGCAGAAGCATCTTGAAGTTGCGCTGGTCTTTGAACGCTCCGTCGATCCTCCTCTCCATCATTTGCCAGAGTTCCATCTGGGCCCGCTCCACGAGCTTGTTGATTGCCGAAAGCGGGTCAGCGTCGTACTGGGAACGAAGAGACTGCAGGAAAGTCTCATCGTCCGCTTTTTTCCGGAGCATCTGCGCATCCATGCCTGTCTGTTCCAGCATGCGGCGATAGGCTCCCGCCTGTTCCTCCATGGCCGCAATTCGAGTCTCGAGGGTCCTGTAAGTATTCAGGAGTTCCTCTTGCGGCGGCATGTCGCTTCCCGGCTCAGGCCCGGGGGATTCCGCCGCCTGCTCTGCTACTGGAGCCTCCTGGGAAGGTCCAGAGTCCGCGGTTCCCGGATCGACGTTTTCAGCGTCGATTTGGTCAATGGCTTCGCTGCCGGGCTTGAGCCTTTTTCTCTCCAGCAATTCTTTCAGATTCACCATTTCCTCCTTCCGGCGTCGTACTATTTCATGTGAGGCCGGGCTTTGATGTAGATACGATCCAGTTTGTTCAGAACCAGATCAATTCCCGCGACAAAACCGCGGTTGAATTCCAGGTTTTTGTCCTTGTCGAGGCATTCCATGATCTTGATAAACTGCTCCCGTTTGAGCATTTCCACGAATGCCGGCAGGAAGAGATTTTGCCAGGTTGGGCCGGAAGCCGCTTCCACAAGCCTTTCCTCGGTCTCCTTTTCTGTGTCCTCGTCCCACCCGTCGCGGAAAAGCAAATAGTCCCTGTAAACCATGGACATGGCACCACCCCCTTTCATGTGGCGATTTACATGAAGGAATTATGAAAAACGCGAGTCACGATGAAATGATGTTAGTTGACACGTCCCGGTGAAGTCGGGAAACGTGAGTCTATAGCAGTTGCCAAAAGAAATGTCCGATAGCGTGGTCCAGGCTAGTCTGTTGCCAGCAACCATCGGCGGGCATAGCCCACCCCAGGAATGGTGGGACGGGCATCTTGCCCGTCATTCTAACAGACAGGCGAGACGGCTGTCCCACCAATATAGGGCGTGCCATGACCGTCGGTCCCGAAATCCCGATGGCGGTCGAAGACCGTCCCATGCCCGTGGCGGTAACACCGCCATACCATATTGATGGCTTGCCATCTCAAATGGTTTCGAAATTGATTTGGAGCAATTCTCGTTCTAGACCGTGATAATTGCCGGCGCTGCAGGCAAGGAACCCATCAACACTAATAGTGAGATAGAGGCCGTCCACCACGAAATACAGACGTCATTTCGGTCGAGGCAACACATGAAGGCAGAGGTCCCACGTGACGCAGTCGAGTACTAAGGCCACGGGCAGATGCTGTATTTTGGAATTGTTGGGTTACGGACTCAGGAAAGACCTCCTACAGCCTTCATTCCGCATAATATCTAGTTGAGGGGCTCCCTGCTGAGTCAGTTGCGTTGGACTAAGGTAGCCGCGTGCGATAATGATTGATACGTTCGAGGAAATGATAAAATCCATCAGCGACGCATAACAGAGCCGCCACACAGATAGGTTCCAGTGAAGCGCGGAATGGTTTGGCTGCTACTGAATCACACCAAAAGAATCCTACGATCTCGTACTCTCGGGGATCCTTACAGGTAGCATCAATTAGTTCACGTCTGATTCTGATTGGAACTACCATAAGTGAGTTGTAATGCCTTGCCCAGTCGGGATTAGGGTTATTGAACCCGTTGCGCTTGGCATATTGCCTCAGCTCGTTGCGAACATAGGTAGATTTGTGCCTGAAATAGATCTCTTCTAGAGGAGCACATTGGCTTATTCTGAAACGCTCTCCGTCATCTGGCCGTCCAACGTTCACGTTGTTGCTTCGTACCACGGAAGCATATTCAGGATCGCTGCCCGTACTTACAATTAGTTTCAGTGTCGAAACAATGGGCTGTTTGGTCACGTCTTGCAGAATCTGAGAAAGAATGTCAACAAGGGTCTGTCCGGTATCACGAACCGCCTTACGAAGCGCGCGCTCATCCAATTGTCTCTGCTGGCATTTAAGGTACAGGTCAAAATAGTCGTCTCGAATGCGGTCTGTAGCAGTGTGAAGCCTGTTGCAGGTTTCGCGGAAGGCTCGTCCAAAGAGGAACATAGCGCCTCTTTGGAAGTGGTGCAACAGAAAGTGAGCAATGCCAAATCCTGCCTCCCCAATCCCTGACATGACGTTTCACCTTTCCGCGGCTGTAACAGGAAGCGGCATTATGGATGGATACTGACACCTGAAAATTGGTGGAACAGGTACGCCATCTAGGCTAACGGCTCAGCCGCTCACCCTTTAGATTTGTTCTCTCGGGGATATTGTTCAGCGAATTCTGCTATGAGTTTGTCAAAACTTTCCTTGCTGAGAATTGGTCTCGGCCTGTAGGAAATATTCTCCCGTTCCGCATGCCTTGTGCTTTCGCGCTTCCTTGGGGTGGAGTCGGCCGACAATCGGCTCCCTGTCTTCACTGCGGGTTTAGACATAATCAAACTCCTTGTGCTCCCCCTGAGATCCAACTCTTAACATTTGAGAGCACCAGACTTCCTCCGTAACTGCGCTTCGAGTCTTCTTGCGAACGACAAGGCCATCGCCTTGCATCCAACTCTCATTAATTACCCTTCATATCATATCTCACGGGGCCTTTGTCAAGAAGGAACATTCAGCCAAGGTCACCGGTGCTGCTGCCGAAGGGTCGAGGCACCTTCACATCGACATTGAAGTTCAACCTTACCACGTCGTGCACCACCAATCAAATGGATCATTCGGGAAAAAAACTGTGTCATTCCGCTCCAAACTCCGGTTGCAGTTCCGACGTCGCAGATGTCTCGTGTTCGAACCGCTTTGCATCCGGAGAACTCAGCTTTTCTAGCCGCTCCCCAAACTCTGTCGCCTTTTTCTTCTCGTTCCCAGGCTCCAGCCCGGACATACCGGGATATGTCCCGCACAGCATCTTGTGGAAGGCAAAGCCTCCCGGTACCCGTTCCCCGGCTGGAGCCTGGGAACGAGGAATCCTTAAATCCCCAATTGCTTTCAGCCGTCACTAGAAGCCGCATGGGCCGCAAGTTTTCCGGCATGAACGGATCGCCCCAGTGTCGTTCAAACAAGGCCTGTTCCACTGCTTCGAAGAGTTCTCCTGGAGTCGGTTGTTCATGAACTGTTTGGCTTTTCTGCTGTTCTTCGCGTGAGCGGCCTTTTCCTTTTCCGGGTTTAACTTTGGCAAAGAAAGCTCGTTTAGCGTCATCCGGAAGATCGTCAAAGTGGAATGGAATTATGCAATTGGCAAAGAAGAGACTGCTTAGCCTGTCATCGTCCGGACCTGCATCTCCTGATCCTGTAGGGGCGCATGGCGTGCGCCCGCATCAGGGCGACCACCGGTCGCCCCTACAGGAGCCAGGGGATGAGAACAAGAGCGGACATCCTGTGACCAGCGTGATGATCTCCACGGAAGTGGGGCATTCTTTGTAAAGTGAACAATTCCGTCTGCAAAAAGGTCCTCCCCGCATTTCCTCCATGTCATCCCCGTCCGCCTAGCGCTCCCGCGGCCTGGAGCTGTAAGAGTTGTGCCAGGGCGTTCCGGTCGGTTGGCTCAGGCCCCAGCGGTCCGCCGTCTTCCACGAGGCGAGTGGGCGAGTTCGGCGGCTCTGGGGTTCCACCAAGCCCATTCTCACCGTGAGCCATTATAGCGGCCATCATCTCTTGAGACGGCCCGGACCGCGGGTCCATCCTGCTCAGGACCCTTTCCACGCCGTCCACACCGATCAAGTCCAGATATCGCTTTATGATTTCCGAGAATGAGATCTGCACACCTTCCTGGGCCAAGATCGGCTGAAATTGCGCCAGAGTGGGAAGGACTCGTTCGATGCTCTGGGCCTTTGCCAGCCGAGTCGAGTCCTGGCGGGTGATGGTAGCCACCACCCTGAAACGGCCTGCCTGAATCTCACGGGCTGTGACGATGAGAGGCACATCTGTTCCATTGAAGTCCCGTACGGTGATGGTCTGATCTTCCAACAGGAACTGCTGAAGCATCGCAAGCGCCACCTTGCCAAGAGGCTCCAGAAAGCTTCGGGCGAATAGGTCCGTCCTGGTCGTAAAAGGCATTGTGGATGACTCTTGCAGGATGTGAGCTTCCGTGGCTGTCTTTCCCCTCGTCGTGAGCCCGAGAGTGGTTTCTGAAACCGATGTGCGCCTTTCCAAAAGGCCGTTGAGATAATCAATAAGGCTGTTCACCTCCTGCTGAGGGAAGTTCAGCGATGGAAACGGCAACACATCGTTGGGATCGTCAACCGTCCAAACCTTGCCCGGATAGACCACATCGCTTTCAGTACTTATCTGCCGGGCCGCGGAAGACCCTCGTCTAACCATGAGCTGTGCATTGGCCGTGAGCCTGGCATTGTCCTGGGACTGGCTTATGAACTGGGATATGGCATGAATCAGGTCCAGGTTGCTCTCAACAGCGCCGACTCCCAGCGGGCCGGCCATAGGAGTGTAGTGCGCTGCAAGGAAGGGTCGCAGCCCGGACCATAGCACGGGTGATTCCGTCAAACGAACCATTATGCCGTCTTCCGGCGAATCAGCTCCCTTTTCGGTTATGATCGTGCAGAGGCATTCCTTATGGCCGCTTCGTGTGGGAACTCGACCGTGCCATTCCCACACCGTCAGCTTGCCTATTTCATCCGCATCGAGATCGTCGCTGTCCTGGTCGTGGAGAAGTTCGTTACCTTCTGTTCCGCCGGACTGAGGCGCTGTTCTCCACCGTTCCAGGAACGCGGAGCGGTTCAGGTTATAGATGCCACGATCGAACTGTTCCAGCACATGCTCGTAGGTTTTGTCCACGGTATGGCCGATCCCGGTATGCCTTTGCACGTCACTGTGAGTGGCGGTCCAGTCCACCAGCAGCCGGTCAAGCGGGATCACCTGGACGATTGGACAGTCATAGACCGTCTCCTCGTCGTCCACCACTTCAAGCGTTTCATAATCCCATCGGTGCCGACTAACGGTTTTTGAATACCAGAAAACTTTGGCATATACAGACCCGTACAAGACCAGATGTTGGAGTATTTCGTACAGCCGCACGTGAATTTGACCTTCTGCCAGCCGGGTCAAAAGAAGCTCCTGGAGCTTGAAAGATGCGGGGAACTGAAGGTCCTCGGTTGAGGGGCCTTGCGGGTTCTCCGGCAGAATCGTCAACCATTCCGGTCCGCTGAAAATCGACTGGTAGGCCTTGTCAGCCCAATTGTCCACGATGTAAGAGGGAGACAGTATTATGTCTGCTTGCCAGCGATTCTTGTCCGAGAGCTGGCGTCTTCTGAGCCCGGCCCGGTTCTCCGAGACCGTCAAATTGGATCGAGCAGCCCATGAATTGAGTTCACGCCGATTGTGATACAGATCTTCCAGAAGCTTCCACCGCTCTATTTTCCGGCTGATGAACTCCTTTGCGGCTCCGCACCATTTGGTCACGTACGCAAAAGCGTCCTCCTGGAATTTCTTGGAAGGCGAGGGACGCGGGGCAATAGCCGGATGGTCAGGCTCGGGCTGTGGCAGCATGTCTGCGGTCATGGAAATCTCGGGGCTGAGGCCGTCATCAACCGGGAAGTCGTGCAGGGAGTCGGTCATGGTTACAATCCTATCTGTTTGGGGTTTTGAGTTAAAAGCTTGTGGCTCGATGAAGGTGCAAGTATTCTTCAGCGATGCAATCAGGGACACAAAGCTCTTCCACTACTTTGCGCCTTGCCATAGACCACATTTGGAGCCGGGATAGCTCTTTGGCGTGATCCGGAAAAGACAGATCGTATCTTTCTTTTGTGAAGCTCATGAATTCCATTTCCTGCAAAATCATACCTGCGAGCTTCATGTTGGCTTCGTAAGGGAGAGGACTCGTACCGTTATTTGTGTTCATGTGCGTAGTCCCTGTGTGTATTGGTGGTGGATTGGATTGCCTCAGGAAGGCAGCCGGTCGAGACTATCCCCCATGTCCCGAATTGCGC
Source organism: Desulfomonile tiedjei (assembly GCA_016212925.1). Taxonomy (NCBI): domain Bacteria; kingdom Pseudomonadati; phylum Thermodesulfobacteriota; class Desulfomonilia; order Desulfomonilales; family Desulfomonilaceae; genus Desulfomonile; species Desulfomonile tiedjei. The sequence continues at coordinate 2,962 of JACRDF010000046.1, read as the reverse complement.
ACTTCGAGACACAAGGCTTGGATGCAAGGGCAACAATCAGAATGTATGTTTATGCAAGAAAAGGTTAAATTCGCCGGCTGAGTTAAAGGTTTTCGGTTTGCTTTGAGGGAACATCATTCCGCGACCGAATTGTACTGGAGCCCATTGCCGGTGCGCTTCGCATACAATTCCGATCGGGGCGCAGCACGGAGGCTGCTCAAAACCTTGAGATGGACGGATTTCAGGGTAGGGGCGCTTCGAGAAGCGCCCTGATTCTGGGCGGTTCACGAACCGCGCCGTACCGACCAAGCGGTGAAACTGTCAGTTTTGAGACAGCCTCCACGCGGCGCCCCTACCCCCGGACGCAGTCGCCAATGTTTCTTATGTACGGCGCACGGCGTGCCGTGCCCATGGGGCCTAGCGTGAGGAAATATTATTTGTGATCTCACCACAAGATTGGCAGCACAGTCGTGCCAAGGGCTTGGTTATTGCTCTTTCTCGTTTGTATGCTAATAGTATGGCACAATCAGTTAGACGCGTCAACCATTCGTTGAAATGGCTATCTGGTGAAGTGACGGTAAGCCGATATAAAAGGCGTTTAGCGCGCAGATCAATTTCGTGCAAGGCCATGGATTGAACGGAATTCAGGAATGTCGCATGGGTCTGGTGTATTGAAGCAGCATTTAGCCACTATTTCAACTAGTTGTCAAAAAATCTTGCGGAATTCACGAATCGAAAATGAAATGTCCACATTGATGTAAAATCACAAGACATTCCGCGCCTTCTTGCAACAAGAGGATTTTCTGGACGCGGCCCCTGGATTCTTGTCCCCGGATGACGCAAGTCAGCAGCGTATTTCAATCGTAATGGAAAGAATTGAAGCCGTAGCTGCCTTGGCTGCTGAGGTCGAGTAATCCCTTTTTCGCCAAGTTGGCTACCTTGAGTGAAACACGTCTTATGGCGCTTTCTCAAGCGTAACTTGTCTTTCGTTCATGACCTTCTTGAAGGCCTTAGCATCCCCCGACACCTTGCCGATGATATTTACCGCGGATGCGGGCATTATCTTTCCAGGGCTGCTCACAGGCGTCATCCCAAAAAAGATGCAAAACGCCTTGCCGGTAGGCCAGTAACCGAGGTCGCCCACCTCGACCACTTCTTTGGCGCTTTCATCCAATGGGGCATCGACCGGGATGGAGAAATAGATCTCATCGCCCCACGTGCTGAACGAAGTCGTGAAGGGCAGGGCATCGGCCACTTTCTTGGCGGTTGCGGTATCATTGAGTTCCGCATCCATGGAAAGGTTGCCTATCTTGATCTTGATTTTCATGGCTTGACCTCTGGTTGGTGGTTTCTCTTTCAAAAGGGTTTACCTGTTTCCACAGGGTTTGCAAAGGAGTTTTCCCGCCGCAGTGGTTTCCATCTATCCTAAGGGGCTTATAGGAAGTGTCAAAAATAATGTCCGATTGCGCAAAGCGGTTCCGGGAAAGTAGTAGGTGCCGGCCTCCGTGCCGGCACATTTTGCCAATATAAATCAATCACGCCCCTGGCGTGACAGGAACCCCGGATCGCGGTCCGGGGCAGGCTCTGGTCCCTACTGGTTTTTTAGGCACCCGGGTTGTACAAACGGTCAAGAATTGTGGCAAGTGGTATATGGTGTCTAAGAGTCCTGCCGCAAGTCGTTACGCATGAGGGTCAAGTCAGCTCTCGGCTTATTGCTGAGACTCGCACGTCGAGAGGTAGGCTGGCATGAACCAAGGGGCAGATGTGACCGCTTGTGTTCTGGCTTTGAACATTGCCGAAAAAAAAGTTACCCCGACCTGCTAACTTCCCGCTGTAAGTACTGGACCTGACTGGAACAAGGTGATATAGGCGGGGGCCATTACAACGTGGAGGTTGAGTCATGCCAAAACCCGCTAAGCCAAGCCCCGCTAAAGCAAAACCTGTTAAAGCAAAACCCGCTAAAGCGAGCCCGGCTAAGGCAAAACCAGTTGCGGCAAAGCCTGCTAAAGCAAAACCGGCCAAAGCGGCACCAGCCAAAGCAAAACCAGCCAAGGCAGCACCGGCCAAAGCAGCACCCGCCAAAGCAAAACCTGCTAAAGCGAGCCCTGCTAAGGCAAAAGCTGCAAAAGCAGCACCTGCAAAAGCGAAACCTGTTAAGGCAAAACCCGCTAAAGCAGCGCCCGCTAAAGCTAAGCCTGCTACGGCAAAACCGGCCGCGAAACCGGCCGCAAAGAAGGCCCCAGCTGCTACCGGCGCCGCAAAGAGCAAGAGATAATAGGCACTCTCGGTCGGGAAAGTTGAGGCCAGAGGCTTTCGGCAGGATGGCGAGGCTGATCAAGCCAGGGAACCGCAAGTTGTACGCACCCACGGGGTCCTGCTGTCCTGCCGCGTCCTTACGATGATGCAATGGAGCTGAGGGGGCCGGTCTGCTCTGGGCTCATGCTACCCCTATTTCTGCTTTACTGCCCTTCCACGACTTGCTTCACGAAAGCCGACAGACCTTGCTGCGCCGTCTACAGGTGCCACATCTGCTTTTGAATCATCTTCTTTGCTCGGGGCGTCGCAAGGTAGCCTGACATGAGCCAAGAGGGGGTTGACCGCTCGCACAGCCCCGCTCCTCCTCCATCAATAGTTCCTTTTTCGCAAAACCTTCTCAAAATACCGAATGTTTATCAACCGGAATCATGCAGTGACCTCGCCAGCAGGCGCTCATTGGGCGGATAAGCGGGCCGGGGAGTCAGGAGGGTGGGGATAGAAGTCGAACCTGCTCTTAACTGCTATCGGAGGCTCGCCGCATTGAAAGGTGGCGCTACATGAGCCAAGAGCGGACTTGACCCCTCTGCGGACCGGCGTTGGTACCAAGGATTCAGTTCGAGGTCCCCGCTCTTGTGAAGATTGATTAGATCTTGAATAATCAGTTTCTCGTATTCCACACGGTCCATGTAACACCTTCCTTCTTCAAAGTGGGTTGTGACACACCCTT